>NZ_AMGD01000001.1:0-71024 GCF_000297555.1 Paenisporosarcina sp. TG-14 | reverse complement strand
CACTTTTTCATGGCTGTAGTCACCGAGCGACGGACGCATTTCCCACGCATGATTCTTACTCTCCTGGTTATGATTCAGCGGTTTTTCAGTCCATAGCGAGCTGGAAACTTGGCTTGTTGCAAAGTTATATGACTCAATTCTTTCTTTTTTATTTTTATGGAGAGAATAAAATATGGTTTTTATAACGAAAATTAATGACTTTCATGTGTGAATTAACTAAATAAATACAATATTCGACGAAATTATATAAAGTAGTGTGAAAATAGAACTAATCAGACAGCGTGTTACGACAATATAAAGCGGATAGTCTAGGTATAATGATTTATATGATATAAAATTATAAGTAATTAAGAACTTTGTGCCTATTTTATTCTTAAATTTAGTGGAATTTGGAAGGTGGAAAAATGAATAATAATTATGATCTTGATTTGTCTACCAGCCCCAAGGAATTAACATTAATACTTACAATTATGACTACGGAAAATGGCGATAGTGATTTGACATTCACAAATGAATTTTTTACAGAAATTGATTGGGACTTATTCAATCAATTAGCTATTCATCATCGTGTATATCCATTAATTTATACAAAATTGGTTCAAATGAAAGAACAAAAACTGATACCTCAAAAGATTATTCAACTATTAGGCGATGAATATAAAAAAAATACATTTAATATGCTTCGCCTAAGTGGAGAAATGGAACAAGTCAGTAAATTGTTTACGGAAAATCAAATTCGGCTCCTTTACTTAAAAGGTCCGGTCATAGCTGCCGACATTTACGGAGATATATCCCTGCGAACTTCTAAAGATTTAGATATTCTCATTACCAAAAGCGATTTAATTAGAGCAGAAGAACTTCTATTAAGTAAAGGATACGAGAGGGTGGGGATATTAAATACGTTTATGTGGACATGGAAGGATCACCATGTAACTTATTTTCATCCTCAAAAAAGAATCCAGATTGAAATTCATTGGAGACTTCATCCTCCATCTTATAAAGGACATAGCTTTAATGAGTTATGGAAAAGAAAGAGGGTAAGTAAGCTCACAAGTTATCCAGTCAATTTTCTGGGCAAAGAAGATTTATTTTCATTCCTTATAACTCATGGCACTAGGCATGGTTGGTTTCGTCTTAGATGGTTAGCGGATATTGACCAATTAATAAGAAAAGGAATATCTACTGATAACTCTAGTTTCTTCCTAAAGTACCAACAATATCAGTTAGGACAAGCTCTAATATTAACTAATCAGCTATTAAAAACGCCAATCAATAAAGATATGAAAACATTTACTACAGGAAAACGCTCTAGAAAGCTAGCGCAATTGGCCATGTTCTTTATTAGTGAAATGAGTGATTCACACATTAAACACCTGTCTAAAGATGCAGTAGGAAAAGAACGGAAGCATAATCACTTTTCATTAATGGCGAATCTACAGTCAGTCTTCGTTACTCGTCATTTATTTTTAATGATGTCAAATCTTCAAAAATTTATTTTTGTTGTGGAATTATTATATCCAAGTCCTGAAGACGCATCGACATTAAGGTTGCCTAAACCTCTACACTTTTTATATTTTCCTTTACGTCCTTTTTTATTTGCATGGAGAAAATCGCCATTTATGAAGTGAATCTTTAAAAGAGATAAGGGATGGGTTTTGAAAAGTGTCAGTACTAAAAAAATGAAAATCACTAATTATTGATCAATTAACTTTCGGATTGGAAGGTAAAAATGAGCGCAATTACGGGGATTTATCAGTTCAATAAAGATTCTGTGAGACTTCAGCACGGTAGATTATTAATGAAATCTCTAGAAAAATTTCCAGCTGATAGTAGACAGATATGGAATGATCATAAAGTTTTTCTTGGCAGCCATGCCCAGTGGATTACACCTGAGTCGGTGCAGGAGACGCTCCCATTTTATGATTATGAAAGACAAATGGTTATAACGGCTGATGCCATCATAGATAATCGTCAGGAATTATTTGACCTGTTACCTATTGAGATAGTCGATAGAATTTCTCTTACTGATAGTCAACTTATACTACTAAGTTATCAAAAATGGGGGGAAGACTGTCTTAAACATTTAGTCGGGGATTTTGCCTTCATGATTTGGGATCAGAGACAACAAAGACTATTTGGGGCAAGAGATTTTTCTGGGAGTAGAACTCTTTATTTTCACAAAAACCAAGAAACCTTGGCTTTTTGTACATTAATCGAGCCCTTACTTGCGCTGCCTTATATAGAGAAAAAATTAAATGAACAGTGGCTAGCTGAGTATTTGGCGATATCGGGAATGGTTGATGGTGTCGACTCCTCCATTACGCCTTATCAAAATATAGAACAGTTACCTCCCTCTCATAGCATTTCTGTGATGAACAATAAAGTAACGCTTAAACGATATTCATATATTACGCAAGGGAATAGACTAAAACTTAAGTCAGATGGAGAATATGTCGAGGCGTTTCAAAGTGTTTTTCAGGAAGCTGTTACGTCACGATTAAGGACACACCGAAAAGTAGGGTCACAACTCAGTGGGGGCTTGGATTCAGGAGCGGTTGTTGGTTTTGCTGCAAAGAATCTACAGAGCGAAAAAAAATTGTTACATACATTTAGTTATATTCCTCCCGATGATTTTAAAGACTATACACCTAAATATTTAGTGGCAGATGAGAGACCTTTTATTAAGTCAACTGTTGAGTATGTTGGTGGTATTTCAGATCATTATCATGATTTTGAAGGCAAAGACTCCCTTTCAGAAATCGATGATTTTCTAAAAATTATGGAAATGCCATATAAATTTTTTGAAAACTCCTTTTGGTTAAAGGGCATGTTCGAAAAAGCTCATGAGAAAGACATAGGGATATTACTTAATGGTGACAGAGGTAATTTTACTATATCTTGGGGGGACGCTTTTGACTATTACTCAACACTTTTAAAGAAATTAAAATGGGTTCGACTTTTTAAAGAATTAGATCAGTATAGAGAAAATGCAGGAGTGGCTAGATTAGGTAGTCTTCCTACTATCGCAAGAATTGGATTTCCAATGATTGACCGAGCCTTTCCTCAGGGGACTACTTACAGTATCCCTGCTCTAATTAACCCTGAATTCGCAAAAAAAATGGGTGTTTATATCAAATTTAAAGAATACGGAATTGACCAAACTGGATGGTATTCCAATTCTGATAGTTTTAGTCAAAGAAAAAAACACTTTGAAGATGTTTCTCAGTGGAATGCAAGCAGTACGCTTGCAGCCAAACTTTCATTACGTTACTCAGTGTGGAAACGCGATCCAACCAATGATATTCGTTTAATTCGTTTCTGTTTATCAGTACCAGAAAATCAATATGTACAAAATGGAGTAGATCGAGCGCTAATTCGAAGAGCAACAGAAAATTATTTACCTGACAAAGTCAGGCTAAATCAACGAGTTCGAGGTGTTCAAGGTGCGGATTGGGTTCATCGCATGATACCTCAATGGGAAATATTTATAGCTGAGGCGCAGCAACTTAGTAGGGATAAAAGAGTTTTGGAATATTTAGATGGTCAAGCAATAAAGGTAGCTCTACAAAAGGTTGAGCTGGGCCCCAGGGTAGAGTTTGCTACAGATCCTGATTATAAGTTATTAATGCGTTGTTTAATCGTTTATCGATTTCTAAAACAGTTTGATTGAGAGGAGGTGAATACGATGAAAAAACAATGGAAGAAACCCAAACTGGAAGTTCTTGATGTAAGTATGACAATGCTTGGTACTGATGGTGAGTACACAGATGCAGCTTTTAATAGTGACACTCCTAAAGGGGATGTAACTTTCAGTTAAATGAAAGAGTAATTCGCGTTTGATTCTGTTCTTACTGAGCAGGGACAAAAGTCAAAGTGAGCCACGCATCCTGATTATTAGTTTTTAATAGGTAGATTAATCATTTATCTATTTTTAAGACATTTTGATTGAGAGGGGGTGAATACGATGAAAAAACAATGGAAGAAACCTGAACTAGAAGTTCTTGAAGTAAATATGACAATGGGTGGTGATAATGGTGAGTACCCAGATGCAGCTAGTAAAGGAGGTTTCAATAATAGAAAAACAGAAAGCTAAATAATGAGTAATTGATTTTGTTCTCACTAAAAATTTGCTGGGATTCGTGCAGATGGAACCTTGTGGCTCGCGAGATTATAGATTTTAGCCCCTAAAAATCTTTAAGGTTTTTAGGGAGCTTTATCTAAAAATTTATAGTAATCCTCTTTTCTCCTGACTTTGTTCTTACTACAAATGTTAATGAGCCGGAACTATTTCATCTCCCCACGTGTTTTAACGGATATTTGCAGAAATTTTTTAATAAAGGGGAATTTTTATATGCTCTCAGTTGAAAAAAAAACGATTTACAAAGCATTCGGGTTAACTATTACAAGTGAATTTCCTCTACCAGAGATTCCTCCTCTCAACATAGAGGATGTTGGAATAGATATTGTAATAGAAAAAGCTGACCTTACGACTTTATGGTCAGAGCATTCAATTGACGATGATGATTTTGTCATTAAGAAAGACTGGATTATGTTTAATATCTCTGAAACAGCCCTGTTTTTGATTCAAAATGGTAGCAGAATCTTAGTATCACCCTATAAGGGGGCTAATGAAGATGAAATTCGTCTTTTTATCCTTGGGACTTGTATGGGCGCCATATTAATGCAAAGAAAAATCCTTCCCATACATGGAAGTGCGATAGCCATAGATGGAAAGACATATGCAATTGTGGGTGATTCTGGAGCTGGGAAGTCTACTCTTGCTTCTGCATTTTTAAAAAGAGGCTATAAACTCTTGAGTGATGATGTCATCCCGGTATCCCTTACTAGTGACAACATACCCATGGTAACCCCAGCATATCCGCAACAGAAATTATGGTTAGAAAGCTTACATCATTTTGAAATGGAATCAAGTAATTATAAATCACTCTTTGTTAGAGAAAATAAATTCGCTGTTCCTGTTCACTCTCAGTTTGTTACCGAACCACTTCCACTTGCTGGTGTATTTGAATTGATCAAGGGAGACAATGATGAGATAAATCTTCAACCTATTCAAAATCTCCAAAGATTTTATACGCTGTATTACAATACGTACCGTAATTTTTTTATCGAGGCTTCTGGGTTAATGGATTGGCATTTTACTCATTGTAGCAAAATGATCAATAAAATTGATTTTTATCAATTACGCAGACCGGCAACACGTTTTTCAGCTCATGAATTAGTGGATCTCATTTTAACGACAATAGCAGCGGAGGGAAAAGATGATTAAAAACCTAGAAAGTACAACGAACCATTTATATAGTCAAAGTCCTGGAAATATCGTAAGTGATATGGATGGAGAAAAAGTGATGTTAAGTGTTCGCAATGGGAAGTATTATAACTTAGGTGAATTGGGTGGAGAGATTTGGGACCTTATAAAGGAACCTCTGACTAGTCAACAATTAGTTGCAAACTTACGATCTAAATACGATGTGGATCAAACTGAATGTGAGGAACAAGTCATTGACTTTTTAAGTCAATTGAAAAAGGATGGCTTAATTACGATCGAGGATAAAGTCAATTCCTAGTTTCATTCTATTAACCTCTAGGAGGCAACCATGAAGATTATCAAAAAGGCTCGAGCTTTTTCAAAGGTGAATAGGAAAACTAAGTTTCTACTTATTGAGGCCTTTATTCAATTAGGTCGGGCCCGTTATCTCAAGAGCATCCCATTTTTAAAGGTGGCCCCAACTCTTGGCGAACCAATGAAAGAGACTTCTTTTTCACTTGTTCCGTCGAGTAAAGAGGATGTAGCTAGTGTATCTAAAGCCATTCAATTAATGAGTGGCTATACTTTTTGGGAAAGCCAATGTCTGGTAAAGGCCATTGCAGCCATGAACATGTTGGAGAAAAGAAACATTGACAGTACTCTCTATCTTGGTACGGCTAAAGATGAAAAAGGAGATCTCATTGCACATGCGTGGTTACGTAGTGGGCCCTATTATATCTCCGGTGCTGAGGTGATGGAGAGATTCACGGTAGTTGCTAAATTTGCGAAAGCATCCAACTTACAGTCCCTAGAGGAAGAAAGTCTTTTGAAGTTGTAAGAAGTTGACATGTATTTTTTGATTTGTGCTTGTAACGTTCAATCACGGAACCATTTTAATTATGCCCATTAGACATAAAGAAATCGAGACAATAACACCTATTTGATCCTTATCAAATGAAAGGCTCATGAGAAGGTTTAATAGGGAATATTGAGGCCAGCCCCTCAAGGTTTTCTACGCACCAACAACCCCATTATACGTATTCTCTTATGTCATATATGTTAGTACCAGGTATCCTATTTCTTTAGATATCGATACCTACCTTCACCACATATACGCGAATAGTCCAGTCATGGGGACAACAAGGGAAACAGCACTGGGATAGGAGGATCGGGTATTGAAGCATCTACTGCACTTTACAAAACGCATACATCAGTATTCTGGGAAAATTCTTTATATTAATCTCATTTGCATGATGTTAATAGGATTCTTAGAAAGTGCTAGTATTTTCTTATTAATTCCATTGATCAGCATCACCGGAATTGTAGATTTCAGTACAACGGACATTCCGATTCTAAGTTGGATTACGGACTTATTCATAGGAATTCCTGAAACAATGAGTCTCATCATCATTTTGGGCATATATGTACTTTTGATGGTGGGACAAAGTATTTTTAAACGCCAACAATCCATTTTAGGTGTAAAAATCCAGCAAGGTTTTATCAGACATTTAAGAGATGACACTTATAAAAGTTTGCTCCATGCAAATTGGGGATTTTATCTTAAAAAAAGGAAATCAGATATCATCAATATCATGACAAATGAAACGTATCATGTGAGCGCTGGTATAAATTTGTTTTTACAGTTTTTATCTTCTGTTATTTTCACCTTGATACAAATAGGTGTAGCCTTTTATTTATCCTATAAATTGACCAGTTTTATCTTGTTTTTTGGATTAATCCTCATCTTTTTTTCAAGAAAATTCATTAATAAGTCTCAGTCTTTTGGAAGGGAATCCTATGAGTTATCACAAACTTACATGGCGGGAATGACCGATCACTTTAACGGAATGAAGGATATCAAAAGTAATTCATTAGAAGAATCCCACATGAACTGGTTTTTCTCCTTAAGTGAAAAAATGGAGCAAAATAGGATTAAACTTACCACTGTAAATATGACTTCTCAAATGATCTTCAAAGTGGTCTCTGCTTTATTAATTGCGATTTTCGTGTTTTTATCAATTAAGATGTTCATGTCTCAGCCAGCACAATTAATGTTGATCATGGTGATTTTTTCAAGGTTATGGCCGAGATTTACAAGTATTCAATCTATGTTAGAGCAACTAGGGTCCACTCTCCCATCGTTTAAAGCATTAATAGACTTACAGAATGAGTGTATAGAAGCAAGGGAGTTACATGATACAGATATTAAAAATAGTAAAGCGATCCAAATTACATCTGGGATCAGTTGTCGTAACGTCTATTTTAAATATAAGCAAAATGAAAATACGTATGCACTTGAAAATATAAATGTAGATATATCAGCTAACCGCATGACAGCTATCGTAGGTCGATCAGGCGCTGGAAAAAGTACGTTAATCGATATTTTAACGGGTTTAAATCAACCAGATCTGGGCGAGGTCACCATTGATGATATCCCACTTAAACGAGAACACTTAATGTCACTCAGAAAATCCATTAGTTATATCCCACAGGATCCATTCCTGTTTAATACAACCATACGTGAAAATTTGAAGATTCTTGACCCCAAAGCAAGCGACGAATCCCTTTTCGAGGCATTGGAGTTTGCGGCGGCGGACTTTGTCAAAATGTTACCAGAAGGTCTAGATACTCTCATTGGTGATCGAGGGATTAGACTATCAGGAGGCGAAAGACAGCGACTGGTACTAGCTCGAGCAATTTTACGTAAACCGTCGATTCTTGTCCTAGATGAGGCAACCAGTGCATTAGATACAGAAAATGAAGTGAAGATTCAAAAGGCCATAGAAAAACTAAAGGGTACCATGACCATTATTGTCATTGCCCATCGCTTATCTACAATCCGTAATGCAGATCAAGTATTGGTAATGGATCACGGACAAATTATTCAAGTGGGTGGCTACAACAAGTTAGCGAGAGATAAAAAAGGAATGTTTAGCCATTTATTAGGTAACCAACTGAAGTCGAGTATATGAGTAACTCTTTAAAACAGTGCCTGATAGTTGATGAGTAAGGCAACATTTATTTGATTAATTTACGCAATATTTTGTGAATTTTAGTGGCATATAGTGTCGATCACTGGGACAGAAACAAAATTAATCAGGACAATTCCATAAACTAAAAGACAATACCACTCTGATGCGAGTCTGATTGGTGGTGTGTTCTTTATAACAAAAGTCAGTATTACACGAATCCCAGAGTGAAATGAGTGTGAAACAGTGGAAAACAATCATCAATTTTTTCGTAAAGTAAATCAGATGGGTTACAGTTTATCCGTTGGCATACCGAAAGAACTGGCTGTGAGATTGAATTTGCAAAAAGGCGATGATTTGCAACTCACTTTAAATGAAGAAACAGATGAAATTATGATGAAAAAGGTTGTGAATATGAATATGAATCCTAATTTGTTGAAATCGATGGACAGAGTTATGAATAAATACAACACCATGTTTGAG
The DNA here is from genome assembly GCF_000297555.1 of Paenisporosarcina sp. TG-14. Taxonomy (NCBI): domain Bacteria; kingdom Bacillati; phylum Bacillota; class Bacilli; order Caryophanales; family Caryophanaceae; genus Paenisporosarcina; species Paenisporosarcina sp. TG-14. The sequence goes on along the minus strand of NZ_AMGD01000001.1, from coordinate 62,306 downwards.
AATCTTAAAGACCGGTAAGGAGAAACGAATGGAAGCATATATCCTAAAGACGCATGACATACTCATGCTTCATGAATATGTCATGTCTGAAACCCATGATTCTAACAATGCTGGAGTGAAATTTCAAGGCAGCTTTTACTCGATGTTGGAAAGACCTCGAACGGAATTATTTGGACAAGCCAAGTTTCCAAGCGTTATTGATAAGGCATGTGTTTACTTACATGCTATATCTACTGATCATATTTTTAGTAACGGGAATCAGAAAACAGCTGCGTATGTGTTTTTAACTTATTTAGATCTTCATGGATTGAGCCTAATGATGTCTACTAAAGAATTTGAAGAGTATGTGGTTGACTTACCTATTAATCAAAAATACAAAGAAGATGATGCCATTAAGAATATATGCGAAGACTTGAGTGAATTCATAGTGAAACACTAAACTATCTATCTGAATTATAAGTAATCTTATATAGACTTTATTTAAAACTGACCTAGATAAATGAAAGTAGGTGTAGACTGTGAAAATTACAAAAGCCATTATTCCAGCTGCAGGTTTAGGGACAAGATTTCTACCTGCAACAAAAGCTATGCCAAAAGAAATGCTACCAATTGTGGATAAGCCAACTATTCAATACATAGTTGAAGAAGCAATCGCTTCTGGTATAGAAGATATCATAATTGTCACTGGTAAAGGGAAGAGAGCAATTGAAGATCACTTTGATCATGCCTTTGAATTAGAAGAGACCTTAATGAAGAACGGTAAATGGGATATGCTCGATTCGGTTATGGAAACTTCAAAAGTGGAAATTCATTATATTCGCCAAAAGCAACCTCTGGGATTAGGACACGCTATTTGGTCCGCACGTAACTTCATTGGGAATGAACCATTTGCTGTGTTGTTGGGTGATGATATTGTTGAAAATGATGACCCATGTTTAGCCCAATTAATGAACCAATATGATAAGACAGGTAAGAGTGTAATTGGTGTTAAGAAAGTACCAGATAGTGATACGGAACGTTACGGCATTATTGATCCGCAAGAACGTAATGGGAAATTAATAAAGGTAAATCGTTTTGTTGAAAAACCAGCTGCTGGAACCGCCCCTTCAAATTACGCGATAATGGGTAGATATATTTTAACCCCCGAGATTTTTGATTTCTTAGGAAAACATCAAGTAGGTGTTGGTGGTGAAATTCAACTAACTGATGCGATTCAAAAGCTAAACGAAGTTCAATCTGTCTATGCTTATGAGTTTGAAGGAAGACGTTTTGATGTAGGAGATAAGTTTGGTTTCCTCGAAACGACGATTGAATTTGCATTGAAACGACCAGAACTGAAAAAGCAATTGTTAGAGCTATTTGAGAAGAAATTAGAAGAATCATATATAAAAGGGGAATAGAATGGCTATTTTAGTAACAGGTGGCGCAGGCTATATAGGAAGTCATACATGTATAGAATTACTTAATGAAAACTATGAGATTATTATTGTAGATAACTTTTCAAACAGTAAAAAAGAGTCATTGGAAAGAATAAGAAAGATAACTAATAAAGACTTTGGTTTCTATGAGGTTGATTTGTTAGATCAAGCAAATCTAGAAAAAGTATTTATTGAAAATGATATTGAAGCCGTTATTCATTTTGCAGGGTTTAAAGCTGTTGGTGAATCAGTCCAAATACCACTTAGCTATTATCATAATAATATTACGGGAACACTTATTCTTTGTGAACTAATGGCTAAGTACAAAGTTTATAATATGGTCTTTAGTTCTTCAGCAACTGTATATGGAATGTCAGAAACAGTTCCCATATCAGAGGACTTTCCATTGGGAGCAACAAATCCTTATGGAAAAACCAAACTAATGATTGAAGAAATTCTAGGAGATTTAGTCGTTTCTAACCCTGATTGGAGCATCGCTATATTACGCTACTTCAATCCAATTGGTGCTCACAAAAGTGGATTGATTGGTGAAGATCCAAATGGTATTCCAAATAACTTAATGCCATATATAGCACAAGTCGCAGTTGGAAAACTAAAAGAGCTTACGGTATTTGGAAATGATTATGATACATTAGATGGAACAGGTATACGAGATTATATTCACGTGGTTGATTTGGCATTAGGCCATCTAAAAGCATTACAGTATATACTAGAGCATAATGGAATTGATGCTTACAACCTAGGTACAGGTGACGGTTATAGTGTCCTACAAGTGGTTGAAGAATTTGAGCAAGCTAGTGGTGTTAAAATACCTTTTACTATTCGAAGTAGAAGACCTGGAGATATTCCTGTCTGTTACGCAAACCCTATCAAATCAAAAGAAAAACTAAATTGGACAGCAAAAAGAGGCATTAGAGAAATGTGCGAAGACACATGGCGTTGGCAACAAAATAATCCAAATGGGTATGAGGAAAAGAAGATGCATGAGATTTATTGTAACTACTTGGAGAAAGTTAACATGATGAAAGGTCGAAAGTCTTGCGCGATTTCCTACATTCTAACTCGAAAAAGCAGTTGAAGTATGTTTGTTAACTGCTTTTTTCTTATTATCACTACCATTGCAAACCTATCAGGTCTATATAGAATCCTAATCTCCTCAGTTTATTCCTCTTCAATAGACCGCTTTCTCTCCAGTAGAAATCTTTTTATTCCTTTAAAATGTTTTCCTGTTTTATAGGGTCGTTCGTATATATACACCTTACATAAGATGTGGTCTAATACATCGATGAATACCTTTCCGATATAGGTCAAGCCTTCAAATTCTTCACATTCTTCGAATCCTTCGTCGATGTCACCACATATGTATACAATGTCATTTGGCCGCTGTTTTAGCTCGTTTACCAGTCCAATTGAATCCTCATTTAATCCCATAATAATATGAACATTAGTCCTCATATGATTGTCTCTCTCCTTCGTACAACTTACTCTTACAAGTGTAATTAAATCATATTATATTCCGTTCATATATTAAATAATTTTCTGCTAATTAATGCAGAAATTTGAAAAAGGTGATCACAGCCATCTAAAAGGAAGGGACAACTATACCGTTATGTGTGGAACCCTTCATTCAAAGAACGTAGAATAATCCTTTAAAGTTAGCTACGAGCTGCCGAGATTTCACCTATGCACGTAAACGTTGAAGGCGAGCGACGGACGCACACCCGCCGCAAAATTCATTTTACTTCCTAGGTTATGATGCAGCAGGTTTGCCATCCAAAGTGAACCGGAACCAGAGCCTGAGCTGATACAGTGGTAAAAATTTCTAAAAATCTTTCGCCAGAGTTTGAACTGTCGCCGTTTATGTATTCTTCCTGAAGAGAATATTGAAAGAAAACCCTATACATTTTTATGAATTCTAAACGCAAAAAAGCAGCTGAAAATTCAATCTCAGCTGCTTTTTAATTCTAAATCCCTAAAGCTTAATCCTCTTCAACAGGACTCTTCCTCTCCATTACAAACGATCTTGATTTATTAACTATCTTGCCAGTTTTATAGGGTGTTTCATAAACAATAACCTTAGTAACGAGAGGGTCCATATAATGGATAAACTCTTTACAGACATAGGTAAAGTCTTCGCGTACATGTAAGATTTCAACGGAGTCATCACATATATAAACAGCTTCGTAATTTTCTTTTAAATTGTTTGCAAGTCCAATTGAATCCTCATTTAATCCCATTATTACATGAACATTATGTCTCATCTATCAATTCGCTCCTTTGTAACATGTACTCTTACATGTCTCTTTTTATCATAATATATTCCACTCATAAATGTAAGAACTTTCTGTTATTAATGAAAGAATTAATTAAAAAATTCGCGTACCTATGATCCTGATGAGGATGTCGTTCCTAAATTGGTTGTTGACGGAAAATCGTACACTTGGGATGAAATCGGCAAGATGGTAATGGCTTATGAAGGGTTTCAGATAAAGCTTGAGACTTTGGATCCTTCAGATGAAATCGAGTGGGAGAATAAGAGTTAAGTTGGTTATTCTAAAGGTTATGATGCAGTAGGTTTGCTGTTCATAGCGAGCTGAAAACCTAGCCCGATGCAATGTTAGATGATGATACTCTCACTACACTCCTTAAAGAAAGAAAGGTCTAAACACAAGTTATTAATAGGTGGCACGGCTAGCCGATTTGCCACTTTCTTGTTCGAGAAATTCGCACGCTCGCTTCAAGCCAAGATTTTGCGTACCTGTGTAAGCCATAAATTGAAGGACATTGGTGTCTTACACAGGTACGGGAAAGTTGATATGGTCATAAAAGAAGGGAAGTAGGGATGGAAAGAAAAATCCCAGTAGCGATTACGCTACTGGGATTCATGCTTATTTGTAAATGACGATTGATCCTACAGACTTATCTGCAGCTTGACCATTTACAGTTGTTTTCAGACCATATGACTGCAAATTACGACCTGCATCCGGCATGAATGTATTACTATACGAGTTCGCGTCATCGAACAAACGAACACCTTTTTGGCTTGCATAGTTCAACGTTTGTGTTGGATAAATCAAATTTAATCCAGAAGTTTTATCCAAACCGAACGCTGCATCTGCTAAATGGTAGCGAGTACTTGCTTGTACTGGGCTGCCATTCAGGATATTCCATTGCAAATCAGTATTTGCGTGTGCATCAACAACTCCTAAGAAACCATCACCTGGATGAACACCTGTCCAGTTATCGGTATAGCTATCATCCGCATACCACACAACTAAACCACCATCATAGCTCATCAACGATTCACCACGAGCGATATGACCTAAACCTGCATCTACACCTTTATGATTTCTCCACTCTAGTAAATAGTAGTGATTCATTAATTTATTTCCATTAAAACGCTCAAAACCATTCAAAGTGAAAGAAGTAGGTTCTGTTTCAGCACCATCTTCTACAATAGTTTGTCCATCAGCTACTACTGTCACATTATCAGCAAAGAATCCAAGTTCAGAAGTACCCCAATCCGTTGCGTAACGTAAACGAAGTTTAATGTTTTGTCCTGCATACTCACTCAAATCGAATGATTGTTCAGTCCAACCACTAGAATCACCTGTTAGACCAGGCATTGAATTTAATATAGTTGGATAAGCTTCAGGCACTGCGTCACTTGTTGTGTTTTCATTGCCAAGTGAAGTCCAAGTTGAACCATCATCTGTGGAAACTTGAACGAACGCATAATCCCATTGGTATTCAATTTGATACCATGAATCGAAAGTTAATTCAGCAGAAGATTTTCCAGTCAAATCAACATTTGTTACCATGTTTGTATCAATTTCATCTTGTTGACCACCCCAAAATTCGTAGCTTCCTGTTTTAGGTGTATTCACGAACGTTTCTTTTTCCGGTAAGTTTATTCGCACAGCTTGATTATTTTTACCAAGTGGAGAATTCGCTTGATCTAATAATAAATGTGTACCTTTCTTAGAAACATCTTCCCAGTTTACAACGGCTGGCTCAAACCATTCGCCACCTAAAGTTGCTTGGAAGTATTGTTTAGCCCAAGGAGAGAATCCAGTCGGTTCTGTACCTGGAACTTTACCAGCCCAAGAACCACTCGCCATAACTGACCAATACGCAACTGCTTCCCCTGCACCAGAGTAAACTGTGTCATATTCATCCGGTAACCCTAAATCATGACCATACTCGTGCGCGAATACACCAGTTGCTCCATCTTCTGGCATAACTGTATAATCATAAAATCCAGGAAGACCAGTTCCTAAACCATCATAGTCTACAAATGCTGCTGAACGATGAGACCAAACAGCATTATCTGCTAATGAGCCGCCGCCAGCTTCTTGTCCCATTCCAGAGTGAATGATTTGTAAATGGTCGACTAAGCCATCTGGTTCCCAGAAGTTACCGTCGCCATCTAAATCATGTGGATCTTCCAAATCGTAGTCTTCTAATGGGATACCAGCTGCGAGTGCCGCATCATACGTATCTTTTACTAATTTTTTCGATCCTCCTGGAGCAACATTATCATGACCACCAGATGCACGGTCAGCACCATAGTAAGCTGCAGTTTGAGGAAGTTTTAACCACCCATATGCTTGTCCTTCAATCGTATAAGTACCACCAGATTGTTCTTCGTAGAATTGTTTCTGAGAAACAAAGTTTTCCCCATTGGGACCTTCTACTCCATCATCACCGAAAATCATATCTTCGAAATGTTTGGTATCGTAGTCTTCATAGTAATTGTCTGTTTCATCGGGTTGAATATTATTATGTTTGTAGTCCGAGTATTCTACCATCAAAGTTAATAGTTTTCCTTGTTTGACGACACCTGGTGAAGCTCCTTCTTCAACAGGATCCGGTTGTATTTTTAAATGCCCATTTTTATTGCCATCACCTTTCAAAAGTCCATCATTATATTCTTTCGCTTGTTTTTGTTTCTTCGCTTCTGCTTGTTTTACTTGCTTAGCAATAGGGTCATTGTTAGCTTTTGTATTTGAATCTTCTTTCCCTTTGAGAGCTAAATAGCTTTGTAAGCCTTTTTGCTTTTGTGCTTCGGATGCATTTGCAGGAATGACACCACGCTTAATTAATGCTTGGATTAATTTTTCGTCGTTCACAATAGAGAGGTCAATCGTTCCTGCAAAATGTGAACTGTGAGAGACTTTTTGGTGAAGAGGAACTTCAGAAATAGGACTTGCAAGACCTCCAGACATACCAGTAATTAAAGTTCCTGCAAACAAAGCAGATGTAATACTAGATTTCCAAAACTTGTTCAACTCGTAACCTCCTAAAATTTTCTTTATAGTTAATAGAATATTCTAAAAAATGGGACATTACAACGTGCTTGAACTCCTATTTTAAGGGGGTTATTAATAGACTAATGTAACGGCATATTTAGGGTATGTTCCTACTTTTTACATACCATTTTCTTTGAAACTATCAATAACCTACATGTTTCGAGTAGATACTATTTTTTTCTTATCCCTCGTGACGGTTTTTACCACTATGAAAAAGTTTCTATTATTTTTATTTGAGAGTTTCTAAGAAGGGGAAATCAACAACTATTAAAAAAATTCGACGAAGCAGTCAAATTCTATAACAGATCTACAGCGTCTTTTTTTCTAGGCAGTAAGTGTCCATTCTCTAGTAAACCAAAATTAAAGATCTGTGCATGAAAGGTTGAAGGCGAGCGATGGAAGCGTAACTGCCACAAGATTGCCTATCAGAAATGAAACTAGCGATGTGACAACGTCACATCGCTAGTTTCTTGTTCTCAAGGTTATGATGCAGTAAGTGTGCTGTCCAAAGCGAGCCGGAAATCCTCATGTGCCAAACTTTACCCACTCATCGTTAGTTGTTTCTTGTCCTCTTGTTAAATAGATAGACGGCAAAAAACTCCCACAACAGCTTACCTGATAAAATAGTAATATTTTTTAAAAATAAATATTTATTTACTGGGTTAAATCAATTATTCTTATGTAAGAACTTTCAAAAATATGGAAAGGTAAGAAATTGATAGGTATCGGAATCACGTAATAAGTTCTAATAGGAAAGAAACTGATGAAGGAATGCTTAATTGAAATTTGAAAAGGAGATTCAACATGAAAATATTATTACGAGTACTTATGAGTACTGTTTTACTGATGCCTGTTACTTTTCTGCTGTTGCCTGTTCTTCACAACTCTGAGGCAGCGGGTACTACATTTATGGACATTAAAAAAATTACAAATGTAGATGTTTCTACTCTGAATGTTTATGATGATCAGCTCATTACTACGTATCGTGATTACGCTAACCAACCCGCCCTTATCTCTTCTTACAGCAAGGATGGTTTGTTGAATTGGGAAATATCCGCGATAGGGCCTCATGCAATAACTGAAAATAAATTTGCCACGGTAGACGGGAATTATGGCGTACTGTACATTCGTTCCACGGCTACCGGAGAAGTTTTAACCACAAACAAGATAGTTAATTTTGGTACAGTTTCACGGATTTACATGAATGAGAATTATATTGTTCTTGCCAGCAAATGGTCATTTGTCGTTTATGATACGAACGGGAAGTTTATCATGCAAGACAAGGCTGATGTTTATACCGGGGCAGCTCTCAGCAAGAACACGCTGGTGTTTCAAGATTCGAAAGGCATCAAATTGTACAATCTCTCTACCCGTCAAAAGATGTGGGGTGTGCCGTTAGAATCTCGTTTTAGTACTGCACACACTCTCGTGCCCAATGAAAGCGTGATCTATGCCCAAGGTGTTGAACGTTTATCTACAACGGATTCTGTACCTGTAAAAGATGTGCTGCTTGCAATAAACGCTAGCACAGGCAGAGTTCTCTATAAAAAAGACTTCGGCAAGTATGAAGAAACATGGGTTCAAGTTAAAGAATTCGGACTGCTCACAAGCCACGATGTAGAAGATATTCATAATATTTATAATGCTGATGGCACTTTGAAAATGAGTCTTAACATGGAATCTCCAGCGATCAAGCAACTAAAGCAAAAAAATAATATTTCTGGTAACTATTATAATTCAGCTCAGAACTTTGTCGATTCAAAGGACGGAATTTATTACTTTAAACGTTACTACGGGGTATATGATGAGTATGTATTTTCATCCCTTAAAAGTCTGGATGAAACAGGAGCTGTAAAGTTTGAAAAAGTATTGGATGAACATGTATTTAGTATCGCAACGACGTATTCAAACAAATTATTTGTGGCAAACGGAAAAGGACTTGGCTATTCCGGCGAAACGAATGAACTGAACGTCTACGATTCAAGTGGGGCTTTATTAGATACAATCAAAACAGAGTATATAAAACATTTACAATCAGACGGCTCTAGTTTATATGGCTATGGCGGCAATACGCTTTACATCTTTAAAGAAAGCGAACCGAAAGTCGTACCACGGATCTCCGGAACCAGCCGTTATGATACGGCTGTCGCCATTTCCAAAGAAGGCTGGAAAACAGCTGATACGGTCGTGCTTGCCACTGCAGGGGATTTCCCGGATGCACTAGCGGGTGGACCGCTGGCATTCCAGAAGAATGCGCCGATTCTGTTGACGCGGACAGCTTATTTAACGAAAGAAACCAAAGCCGAGATCGAGCGGCTCGGTGCTAAAAAAGTGATCATTCTCGGCAGCCAGGGAGCCGTGTCGTTGGAAGTAGAGAAAGAATTGAAGCAAATGGGGCTGACTATCGAGCGGATTGGCGGCAAGAACCGTTTTGATACAGCGGCTTTAATCGCGCAACGTCTAACTTCCAATGAGGCGGTTGTGGCATACGGCTTCAACTTCCCAGATGTCTTGTCTGTTTCGGCATACGCCTCCAAAAACGGCATTCCGATATTATTGACACGGACCGACAAGTTGCCGGCTGAAACTGCAGCGGCGCTCAAATCGAAGTCGAAGACCCATGTAATCGGAAGTACAGGAGCGGTAGGGGAAGCAGTGTTTAAATTACTGCCGAACCCGGTGCGCTACGGCGGCAAGTCCCGTTACGATACCGGCTTTGAAGTGAACAGTAAGTTGAAGATGGGCAATGGTAAGGCATTCATCGCAACAGGCACGAACTTCCCGGACGCACTGGCGGGATCAGTCCTTGCGGCGAAGAACAACGCCCCAATCCTGTTGGTGAAGGGAGACACCATTCCGGGAGCGACTGCGAAGCAACTCGCTGACTATGAATCCTATGCCATCTTTGGTGGAACGGGAGCAGTTGGGGAGCCTGTCCGGAAACTATTGATCCAGCAATTGTATAAGTAAGAGAAACAGGAAACAGCGGACAATCATGTAGATTGTCCGCTGTTTTTAAATATACTATTTCTTAAAATCCGCCCCTGAAATTCGCGTCCCAGGGACATCTGTTGAGAGGAAATGGACCTTAAAAAGAAGGCCATAATATTATTTTGAGCAATTGATTAGAAGGAGCCGATGGGTGGGACAAATTACCCTTTAGTGGGTGTCCTACCTATTTACCATAAAAAATCTATTATTCCAAATATTTAGTATGCAATAACTGGATTACTTGGTAGAATAGTCATAGGAGATCGAAAGGGAGAATTTAATTGTTGCAGTGTGATTCGTACTTAATAAATCGAGATACATTGGCTTTGGACCCGGTTTTTGTTGATGGATACCGGACCCGGATTATAACGAAGCATGGTGAGTATCTTTCAAGAATGTCAATTTTATCCTTATTGGAAGAGTCGTGTATCCGTAATGCTTCTACTTTTGATGGTCGAATAAAGGCTATTCGTAAGTTAATGGAATATCCGCAAAAGACTCCCTTGCTTATTGATACGGAAGAAGAAGTGGCTGCATGCCCGACACTTTCGCATATACATCCGGAATGTGTTTGGATATTCAATCACCATTTTCATGTGAATGTGTTGAGTGGTAACACGTCGGAAGTAGTGTTTGACAATGGCATGTCTCTTCAAGTAAAAGTCTCTAAGCATGTTTTAAACAATCAACAACAAAGAATGTATTCGATGATGGAAGTGTATCGGTCGAAGCGCCGTAACATGATGATCTACGTAGAAAGGCCTCGTACTTTACAAAAATAACATTGAGGATATTTGCTTAATTCCTGAAGTGAAAATGAATTAAATAAAAATATAGAGGTCTCCTACATTTATTACCTATATAGAAAATACAAAAGCGGCTGAAATTGCATCTTCAGCCGCTAATATTTTGAATACGGAGGTAGTTCTTTATCGTTTCCCACAATGGTCGTAATTACCTAGTTCGGTGTGCCATAGAAATGCTGATCATACACATGTTCGACAGGGTAATGTTTGTTGACAAAAGAATGGATATACCTTCTATAAGGTAGAACGTAAGTACAAATTCCATATTAATTTACAGAATTTTCATGCATTTTAGGACGTGATGTACTCATATAAAAGTGCTCGTTTGAGAAAGTTTTAGCCAAATTAGGAAATGGTTAGATTAATTTGTATGGGGTGATGGGATGGAGATGTTGTCGGAAAAGCTATTAGGAGAAAGGTTTATTGTGTGGAGTCAATTTTTTGAAGAGACCGTCGCTGGTGACCGTATATTAATACGACCAGAGGCGAGGATTACGTTTAGAGAAGGCACAAGTGCATTTAATTTTGAGAAACACCCCCGTGCAGATGCAGTCATCGTGATATTTAAACCAGGCAGTTGTAAGCCTACTTTAGATGTCCATTCAGGACAATGGACAGAATCGAAGCCGGATAAAACGCAGTTTCAGCTGATGCGATTGATGGAGCATATGGCATGGAATGAAATGAAGATTGTAAATTTGTCGGATCTTTGTGAAGGTAACGAATTTTTAGGACTATTAAAAAGATGTGAATATGCAGGAATCGTGCATTCCCGATTTGTCAGTAATCCAGAGTCTGAATGGTCTAACGTAATCTCCGGGGCTGACCGACTAATCTACGGTTGGGGAAAAAAGAGTGAAGCCAAAGAACTTGCGGATGGATATGGCTTATTGGATGTGGATGACATGTTAGCCACCCATGGCAAAAAGCCAATTGCGGTATGGGACACTGTGAAGGGGTATCCGAAACATCCTTTTCCGTTTACTCCTAAGAAGTGCGAGGCCTGGTTGGATGAAATGGTGGAGCTGTTAAATGATCAAGCATATGTCCAAAATAGTGAAAAAGGGATACCTGTGTAAAGCAGAATATACACTATATCGGTGGCACCTTTAGATGCTGAGCTGAATATAGGCCGTTCGAAACTGTATAGGAGCTTAATTTGCAGCCTAATTCCTCGACTGTAGTAAGAGTCAAATAATGCCCACCTAATTGATAGGCGGGCATTTTTCCTGTGCAGATTTTACTTTGTCATCATTTCTTTCAGTTTATCCAAAGTACGCTCTCTTCTTTTCTTGACGCACGACTTCGAAACTCCTAAGTGAACGACTACCTCATCCAGCGAATACCCTTCGACAAACAACAAGTGAATCAGTTGCTGTTCATGTAGCTTTAACTGCGACAAAGCTTGTTCAACCTTCTCCGACCATTCGCCACAATCCATCTTGCCATTATACTTATTCACCATCAGGCCAAGAATTTGGTCTTCAGCGGGAACCAAGCGATCATCTTGCGTTCCTTTTTTCAACTCATCTAGCAAACTCCCATAAATACTACGGAAAGCAAAAGGCGTAAAGTCCCCTTTTGTTTCATCAAATCGCAGCCAAGCTTTCCACAAACCAATTCGCCCAACTTGAATAAACGAGTCATGATTTTTGTAAACATGTAACTTCCGTAAACACGCATGAATCATCGGTTCGTACTGCTCCAACACTTCTTCAAAATTCGTCATTTTCCTACTGCCTTGCCAATGTGCACATCAGAGTTATTCCCAGGTAACAACAGTGTAGGAGATTCAAATAATTCAGTCCAATGGTGAAAAAACACGTTTCCCCCAGAGAAACGTGTCGTATCCCTAGGGAAAACATGTCGTTTCTTTGGGGAAAACGTCAAAAAGGAACACAGATTAGGAAAGTGACGAGAATTTTTAAAATGGGGGTTTTGAAGGGAAATAGATGGTGGTAGGGATGTTCGATAAGTCAAAAAAAATAACCCATCTTTGGATTTGTCTCAGATGGGGACAGTTATGCCGGATTTTGGAGAGATCAAGTATGTTGTGGAAACATTTCTTTTTATATGGAGGGACTTTGGTTGTATTCAGTGGCCTCTCTCCAATAGAACGGTCCATTACAAAAAACGAATTGTAATATGGGTAATTATTCTAATAATGTCTTAACACAGTATTCACACCCTCTTCATATTCAACAACTACACTAACAGAGCAAGTCAAATATGAGGAGGCCCTTAACGGATCAAACACATTTGAAAAAGAAAGCTCTTCCTATCGACATCCTTTCATTTTTAGCAATCGGTAGAGTTGCTGGAACCATTGCAAAATTTCCATTACAGAAAGACAAGGAATTCCTATAAAGGAAAGGTAAAGGTAGGTTTTCTCAATTACCCTCTACATAAACACGGTGAAAATAACTTAGGAAAAGCTATGTTAAATTAACCAGTAGTAGCAATACAAACGTAATAGAATAGGAGATGATAAGAGTGAATAAAAAAACATTATTGGTTACAGGATTATCATTACTATTTATATTTAGTCCGTTCACACAGGCTTTTGCTGAAGAATCAACTGGAGAAGTAAAGAAAGTGGATAATATAGCCCATCGTGGTGCGGCAGGCTATGCACCTGAAAATACGATTGCTGCTTTTGACAAAGCAATAGAAATGAAAGCTGACTATATCGAGATGGATATTCAAAGAACTAAAGATGGTGAATTAGTCATAATTCACGATACTTCAGTGGACCGAACAACAGATGGCACCGGGTATATCAGAGACTTAAATTATAACGAACTGAGAGATTTGGATGCAGGAAGCTGGAAAGGCACTGAATTTGCTGGAGAAAAAATCCCTACGTTTGACGAAGTTCTCGACAAATATCATGGGAAGATTGGTATTTTACTTGAATTAAAGGCTCCAGAACTCTACCCTGGCATTGAAGAAAGCATTACTCAGGAATTAAAAGATCGCAATCTTGATAAACCGCAAAATCAAAAAATGATTCTTCAATCGTTTAACTTTGAATCTATGAAAAAAATGAACACTCTTCTACCGAATGTTCCAATTGGAGTGCTGACATGGTCAAAAGCACATACAACACCACAAGCTTTAAAAGAGTTTAGTGCGTACGCTGATTATTTTAATCCAAGTTACGGATTAATCAACGAAGAGCTAGTCAATCTAGTACACTCACTAGGAATGAAAATACAATCATGGACAGTACGTAGTCAGGCATCTGCTGACTTTCTTCTGGAGATGAAAGTGGACGGTATTATTACGGACTATCCTGACTATGTTGACCCAAGAAAAGAAAAGTAATCAACTTGATGAATCCTTTTAACCAAGTTAGAGATTCCTAGAACAGAAGTTGAAAAGGGCGCAAATATATAATATTCTCAAAGATGCCGAAGCTATTTCAAAGTTCGGCATTTTTCAATACATAGAATCAGAGACCATAGCTATGACTCATTAAAGAAAGCAAGTTCTAAACACAAGTGATAAGTAGGGTGGCACGGCTAGACGATATGCCACTTTCTTGTTCGAGATGTTCTTGCAGGCTCACTTCTGCGTACCTATGTAAGCCACAAACTGGAAGGACATTGGTGTCCTTACACAGTACGGGAAAGTCTGCCAAACACTTCTTTCAAATAACGCAGACAGATCCTTTAAAGTTAGTAACAAGCAGCCGAAATTGCATCTTCGGAGGCTTCTTTACTAGGCAGTAAGTGTCCATTCCCTAGTAAATCAAAAGCGTTGACCTGTGCATGTGAAGGTTGAAGGCGAGCGAAGGACGGACATCCGCCGCAAGATTGCCTCTAAAAAAGAAACATTTTGATGTGACAGCGTCACATCAAAATGTTTTTTATTCCCCAGGTTATGATGCAGCAGGTGTACCGTCCAAAGCGAGTCGGAACCTTCATGTGCGTGACTTTAACAACGCTTGTTACTTGCCCTCTTGAGTCGGGTGGCACTATTATGCCCAAAATGCACAGGTACCAAAAGGGGGGAAGGTGCCACCCATCACCTTGCAATGAAAAGCGCGAAAATAATAATTAGATTCTAATTATTGGCTTTTTTCATACTATATATAGGGGTGAATAAATGCCGAGAATAAAGTACGTAGATTCAGACGTTGAGTTAATGGCAAGGATGATGCGAGCAGAAGCCGAAGGTGAAGGTCAGCAAGGAATGTTATATGTTGGAAATGTAATTGTTAATCGTGCTAGATCTGATTGTTTAGACTTTAGGGATGTAAGAACAATTAGAGATGTCATTTTTCATATTCAAGGAGGAAATTATTCTTTTGAAGCTGTTCAAAAAGGTAATCTATTTTATCAGAGAGCGAGAGAAGTTGAAAAGAGATTAGCAAAACAGACTTTGGATTTTTGGGGAAAACATCCGGGGAAATACGCTCTTTGGTACTTTAATCCATATGCCCCTTGCCCTCCAACATGGTACAATCAACCTTTTGCAGGTCAATTTAAACAACATTGTTTTTATGAACCAATTGGCGGAACATGTGATAGCGTTTATAGATATTGAAACAGGTTAACCCTTCATTTAAGGAACATAGAGTGATTCTTTAAAGTTAGCTACGAGTTGCCCTTATCTTCGGCGATACTAATTATAGAGTGTATGGTACCAATCTAGTAAACCAAAATCATAGAACTTTGCACGTGAAGGTTGAAGGCGAGTGACGGACGCAGACCCTCCGAAAGATTCCTAGCATAAATGAAACTAGCGATGTGACAACGTCACATCGCTAGTTTATTATTCAAGGTTATGATGCAGCAGGTGTGCCGTCCAAAGCGAGGCGGAAACCTAGTCGATGCAATGTTAGAGATAACACTCTTGCTGAGCTCGCTTCAAGCAGGGTCTTGCGTATTTGTGTAGGCCATAAATTGAGGGACATTGGTGTCTTACACAGGTACTGAAAGTGTGTGAAACCCTTATTTTAAAGAACGTAGATGGATACTTTATAATTAGCTACGAGCTGCCCGCATCTTCAGCAGCTTTTTTTCTGAGTAGTAAGTGACTATTCTCTAGTAAACCAAAGTGCCTGTACATACCAGAATTTGTGGGATTTTGTCGTTTCAATTAGGTGGAAAATGGTACAATACATACAATTAGACGTACTGGAGGAGCATCAAAAATGCCTGATTGGTCATACCATGTTTTATTTAAACCAATTTCAAAAAAGCTTCCTCCTCCTGTTTCAAGAGAGTTTATCCACAGTGGGATGTCTAGAATCGCATCTCTTCCCGGTGGCGAACGCTTCATTAACTTTTTAGGTCGAGAGGAATCATCTGTTTTATTGCAAAGAGAGATTCAAGACATCACGTTTCCAAATCCAGTTGGACTATCTGGTAAAATAGATCCTTTATTAACAGGATCTAAGGCATTTTCTAATCTAGGATTTGGTTTTATAGAAGTCGGTCCAGTAACGAAAAATAGTGTCACTGATGCTTGCGTTCCTTCCATTAACTATACCAAGCAAATGATTGAGTTCTCACCCCACTATGAATCCATTGGAATTGAACAAACACTTCAACAGCTTAAAAAATGGAAACCAAAGCAACCGCTTTTGATCAGGTTAGCGGGAACGGTTGATGAGCAAGTAGAAATGTTGGAGAAGTTAGAACTGTACGCAGATGCTTTTGTTGTACAATCGACTAGTTTCGAGAGATTTCACCACATATCAAATAAACCAATTTATTTGGCTGTACCTGTCAATCAAGTAGAAGAACTACCTATTAATAAAATTCAAATTAATTTTTCTGGTGTTGTCTTGGATGAACAATTAGTCAATTCATCTGAAGAAAATCTGCCAGAATTACTAGACGGTATTCAGTTTTTAAGAGCTCATCACTTTCAACTTCCTATTCTTACTGTCGGTGGGATTAATGAACCGGCTGATGCATTGGCGTTACTGGGTGCCGGTGCGTCCCTTGTTTTGTTATCAGGTGGCTATGTTTTGTCAGGGCCAGGGCTAACTAAACGAATTAACGAAGCATTGCTTTCGGAAATACAACCTGAATACGCAACAAATACAACTTGGATTTGGTATTGGTTATTTGGGTTGATGATTTTAACTGGTGGTTTTTTAGCGCTTCTTTTCAGCTTAACCTCTATCATTCTGCCATATGATGAGCAGTTTCTTAGAATGGAAAGGGATGAAATACTGTTATTTAATGAGCGTATTTTATTCTTTATGGCCCATGACCGAATGACACTCGCGGGCACCATGATTTCTGGTGGGATTGTTTATATGTCCTTAGCTAGATATGGGGTACGCAATGGCTTGCTTTGGGCAAAACAAGCGATAGATTTGGCTGCCATCATTGGCTTTTTGGGAATCTTTCTATTCATTGGGTATGGCTATTTTGATTGGCTCCACCTCATCTTCTGGCTAATACTTTTACCTTTTTATATCATTGGTTTTGTAAAGACAAGACATTTGCATGGAACACCTTCTTCCTTTAATACAAGAAATCACGCCAGTTGGAGACGCAGTTTAGTTGGTCAACTGGCATTTGTAAGCCTGGGGTTCTCGTTTATTCTTGGGGGTATTATTATTTCATTTGTAGGCGTTACGAAGATCTTTGTTCCAACCGATTTATTGTATATTTGTATGTCCCCGGAGATGCTTCTTTCCTTTAATGAACGGCTATTGTCTGTCATTGCACATGATCGAGCTGGTTTTGGGAGTGCTTTACTGAGTGTTGGGTTTTTAGTGCTTACTTTGTCTTTGTGGGGATTCCAACAAGGGAATAAATGGGTATGGTGGACGCTACTTATCGGTGGCCTCCCAGCTTTCGCAGCTGCCATATCGATTCATCTTTTAATTGGCTATACCACGTTTATCCATTTACTACCGGCCTATTTTGCTTTAAGTCTATTTATTATTGGGCTGGTTACCACTTATCGCTTTTTCCATATGAGGGAAGTTGACTTGTGAGGTTAAGAGAATGGGGTATGAGTAAAAAACTAATTAGAATATACACTACAATTGCATGCGAAAATCCTAATTCCGAATAAATGATTGATTTTGTATATGGTACTAAATATGATGATTCACCATCTTAGGTAGCCTGGGGGCTGTTGCTGGGGAAGTTCAGAAGGCTTTGGACCAGGCTTTAAATAATAACTGAAGATTCTAATGAAGAATAGGAGAACTCGGCTAAAATAGCGTGTTCTCTTTTTTATTCTCCGGATTGGTACTGCAATTAAATTTACTTAAATAGTCTTGGATTGAATGTATACTAATATTCCTGAAATTTACTATTTTACTTGCACAGTATATGAGATAATTTAGTAGATAAACAGAAATTGTACTCGAACTGCACTTTCTTTAAGACTGAAACCGCAAAAATTAAGGTCATGCATTCAACATTAAAATCGTTAGTGGTTTTCAAAATTAGAATGGGGGAAAATTAGTGCATAAGTTTTTGAAGTTTTTATTAGTTTTTATGTTATTAATAGGTTTTCAAACGAATATAACTGCAAGTGCTAGTACAAATGTGAGTGGAATAATAAATCAGGATACTACTTGGACTTTAGCAAATTCTCCT
This sequence comes from Paenisporosarcina sp. TG-14, assembly GCF_000297555.1. Lineage (NCBI taxonomy): Bacteria > Bacillati > Bacillota > Bacilli > Caryophanales > Caryophanaceae > Paenisporosarcina > Paenisporosarcina sp. TG-14. The sequence continues at coordinate 44,178 of NZ_AMGD01000001.1, read as the reverse complement.
TATTTTTTAACTGAAGATATTCAAATTGCTCATGGTGTTAAATTATCAATAGAACCCGGAGTTATTATTGAAGGAAATAATAACCGAATTAGGGTTTTTGGAGAATTTAGTGCAATTGGTAACGCTGATTCCAAGATTATTTTGCGAGAAGTGAACATAGAACCAGGTGCAGGAAATTCTAATGAAGAATATCTTATTCAAATTGAAAATGCTAATCTAATTCATGGTAGTTTATATAGAGCTACAGGCTATGGTGTATATGGGAGTTTGATACTAAAAGATTCCAGGTTATTTGAGTTGTCAGATCGATCATTTTATATTTGGTATCCGACTAGTGATGTAACAATTGAAAGAAATGTATTTATAAATACTGATGGAATCAGTGTAGGAACTAGTGATGATGTAAAAGTAAATATACTAAATAATGTTTTTTATAATTATAAAAATTATGCGGTTTCAAATTGGGCGAGTTACCAGACTTCCGAAACAATAGTTTCTAATAATTCTTTTTTGTATTCGAAAGAGGATGGATTAGGAAATCAGATAAATAGTAAAGAAACATTAGTTTTACCAGCTGGTTATGGTGATAGTAAAATGATAGCTACTAATAACTATTGGGGAACAACAGATGAAACTATTATTGAGGAAATGATTTTTGATAAGAATGATGATCTTAGCTCAGCTTCCTATATAAACTTTAAGCCATATTTACAAATGCCTCACTCTAACACCCCAATTATTGAGACAATAGCACCTGATCAACCCATTGTGGAAATAGTCACAAATCAAAGTACAGAAATTAAAGGTAAAGCTGAAAAAGATTCTACTATTGAGATATTCACTGAACAAAATTATTTAGTGGGAAGAACGACCACAGACAATAATGGAGACTTTAAAATTAATATAGAGTTACTTAATGAACAAACTCGATTATTAATTACAGCTACGGATGAATGGTTCAATAAAAGTATTCCAACGATATTAGTAGTTAAAGATTCAATACCACCTAGTCTAACATCTATTAACGAAGTAACAGACCAATCAATCAGCGTTACCGGAACAGCAGAGATAAATTCATTGATTACTGTTACAACAGGTACGACTCAAATTGGTTCAGCTATCACATCTAGCGATGAGTCTTATACAGTTTCCATACCAAAACAAAAAGCAGGAACCAAATTAGCAGTAACAGCGACTGATACTGCAGGAAATGTAAGTCTTTCTAAAGAAGTTACAGTAATAGATAAAACAGCACCTGTTGCACCAATAGTAAGTGAAGTAACAAATAAATCTACAAGTATTACAGGTACTGCAGAAGTAGGTTCAACTGTAGTTGTTAAAGCAGGTAGTATTACTTTGGGAAGCGGAAAAGCTTCTACTGAAGGTAAGTTCAGTGTTACTATTTTGAGCCAATCAGTAGGTACAGTCCTATCAGTTACATCTACAGACAATTCAGGAAACGTTAGTGCCGTATCCAATGTAACCATAACCAAGGCTCCAGCAGAAAAGACTGACCGTTTAGCTGGTCAAAGCCGATACTCTACTGCAATTGCCATTTCTAAAGAAGGTTGGGCAACATCTGATACGGTAATCATTGCAACTGGAGCTGACTTTCCAGATGCTCTAGCTGGTGGACCATTAGCATATAAAGAGAATGCGCCTATCTTATTAACTAAATCAGCAAGCTTGCTAGCTGAAACAGAAGAAGAGATTATTAGATTAAAAGCGAAGAAAGTGATTATTCTTGGAAGCACAGGAGCGATATCGCTCGAAGTGGAAGCGAAGTTGAAACAAATGGGGATAACTACTGAGAGAATTGGTGGTAAGAACCGATTTGATACAGCTGCATTGATCGCAAAACGTCTTCCGTCAAATCAAGCGGTAGTCGCATACGGCTTCAATTTCCCAGATGTTCTTTCAATTTCACCATATGCCGCGAAAAATGGTGTGCCGATATTATTAACGAGAACTGACAAAGTACCAGCTGAAACAATGAACGCAATGTCAGGTAAAACGAATACAATTATCGTGGGTAGCACAGGTGCAATTAATGATAATGTAATGAAGCAATTCCCTAAACCAGTACGTTATGGTGGAAAGAACCGTTTTGAAACCGGAAAAATCATTGTTTCAAAACTTCCAATGGGAACTGGGAAAGCGTATGTAGCCACGGGCCAAAACTTCCCAGATGCACTTGCGGGATCTGTCCTTGCAGCATTTAATGATGCTCCTATCCTTCTTGTAAAAGGAAAAGCAATTCCTACAGAAACGAATGATCTTATTTCTAAATATGATGATTTCACCATCTTAGGAAGCCTTGGGGCTGTTGGAGACGAAGTTAAGTTGGAATTGGACAGAGTTCTAAGTAACAAGTAAATTAAACAGTACTATGTTCTATGTTGAAATTTCTTTCTGAAAAATTAGGACCGGAGAATCCGTAATGGAATCTCTGGTCTTTTTCTGTAGTAATATTATCCAAAATGCACAGGTACCAAAAGGGGAATATGTGCCACCCATGACAATTGGCTAATCACTAAGTAAAAGGGCAATATGCAACTTGACCGCATCCGCAAACAAGGTGGGATTAAGCCCTGTAATTTCTTCAATCTTTTTCAAGCGATAGCTTAACGTATGACGATGGATACTTAAAAAAGATGTCGTTTCAGAGGCGATTGTATTGCAATCGAAGTAAGCAGTTAGGGTGAGACGTAGTTGCTTATTCAAGCCATCTAAAGTCCGATTGGTGAATTGATCTACGGCAGGCTGCGGATTTCTTTTTAATAAGGCCATCAATTCAACATCTTCAAAATAAATTAATTGTTGTCCTGTTTTTCCAAACTGCAGGGCATTTTTTGCCGTTGTGTAGGAGTAATGAATCTCGTCAATTGCAGATGCTGAGATTCCAACGCCAATGCGTACGATACCTATTTTTTGCAAAAAATGAAGCAGCTTTGTTAAAGTCACTTCTAATTGGAAATCGTCTACTCCAGCTAGCAAGACAAAGAACTCATTTATCTGTGAGTGGCCAGTTAAGAACGAGTATTGATCGAAATGATCTTCCAATTGTTCGAGAATTCTTCGTGATGAAGACGGTATACGTTCAAATTCAATTAAGAGCGTCACGTATGTACTCTTTTGATCAAGTTTAAGCATGGCTAACCTTTCATTGATTATCGGAGATAAGGGTTTGCCGCTGATTAATTCTTCAAAGATTAAATCGTTTAGCTTTCGGCCCCATTCGGTTTGGGAGGTAATAAACGATTGATGCACCATCATTTCAGTTGTAAGTTGTACGAGCGTTGAAATTTCTTTTAGATCCTCAGGGTTACCTGTAATACCGATAACGCCGACCAGCTTTTCCTTAAAGAAGATTGGTAGATTCACGCCAGGTTTTGAACCCCGCCAGTCCGCTAAGTTTTCATTCGTGATCCATAAGACTTTCCCCGTTTTTGCTACGTGTGCCGCACCTTCGTGTATCGACTCAATCCGCTTTACAACTCCTGAAGCTAAGATCATCCCGTTCGTATCCATAACATTCAAATTTCGATTTAAACGAATCATTGTTTGTTCAACAATTTCTTCAGCTAGTTGCTTAGTTAACATGATGACTCCTTAATGTATAATTATTCTGAATATTAACACATGAAATATGTACATTTAGTATAATGTAAATATTTTTTTAAAGCACTATAATTTTATGTAAGCGCTTTTATTTGGAGGTATGTGTATTGAAAATCATATTGGCACCTGATTCATTTAAAGGGAGTATCTCAGCGTTGGAAGCAGCAAACGCAATGGCACAAGGGATTCAGGAAATTCAGCCTGCTTTTGAGCTCGTGATATTACCGGCAGCTGATGGTGGTGAAGGAACGATGAGCAATCTAGTCGCAGCAACTGATGGAGAAGTATTCGGGGTCGCTGTACAAGACCCACTAGGAAGAAAAGTTGTAGCACGCTATGGTGTGCTCGGAGACAAAGAAACTTGTGTGGTTGAAATAGCTGAAGCTTCTGGTCTTACGCTTCTAATGGATCAGGAAAGAAATCCGGTATTAGCCTCTACATACGGAACTGGTGAATTAATTTTACATGCATTGAATTCCGGTTTTCGAAAATTTATCATCGGTCTTGGAGGAAGTGCAACGAATGACGGAGGAGTTGGAATGCTTCAAGCACTCGGCATGAAGTTCCTCAATCAAAACGGGGAGGTGTTGGCACAAGGTGGAGGTGCTTTAAGGCATCTTCACAAGATTGATCAAGCCCATTTTGATAAGCGTGTTTCGGAAAGTAGCTTTCTTATTGCATGTGATGTGGAAAACCCGTTAGTCGGACTAGAAGGTGCATCTGCCATATTTGGTCCACAAAAAGGAGCTACGCCTGATATGGTCCACCAACTCGATGGGAATTTATTGAATTATGCAGATGTAGTTGAGAGAATGACCGGTATTTCTCTTCATGAGAAGAAAGGTGCAGGGGCTGCTGGTGGAGCAGGCGGTGCTTTCCAAGTGTTCTTTACGGGGGAAATGAAGCGAGGCATCGATGTCGTTTTGGAAGCCATTGGATTTGAGGGTCAGCTGGTGGATGCTGATTTGATTGTTACGGGTGAAGGAAAAACGGATGCTCAAACTTTATCCGGCAAAACACCGTTCGGTATTGCTGAAGCAGCAATGAAAATAGGAAAACCAGTAATTTTGATATCAGGTATGGTCGATGAAACGAGCGTGGAAATGTTACTGCCTTATTTTACAGAAGTGCATTCGGTCGTGGACGAAACAGTATCGGCAGAAGAGTCAATGGAAGAGGCTTTTCATCATTTGAAGATGAAAACAAAAAAAGTTATAGAAGAGTACATAAAAAATTAAACACAAAGGGGTGTAGGGATGTTATTTGCAATTATTGTTCTAAGTGTTGTGTTGGTTGTCCTTTTGACAGCAGTATTAAAGGTTCACCCGTTTTTATCATTATTGATAGGTGCTTTCTTTATCGGGATTACAGCTGGAATGCCTTTAGCCGAAGTGGTCCAAAGCGTAAACGATGGATTTGGCGGTTTGATGTCAGGCATCGGGATCGTAATTGTTGCCGGTACGATCATCGGAGTTATCTTAGAAAAATCTGGAGCGGCATACCGAATGGCCGAAGTCGTCTTGCGTATCATTGGGGAAAAACGTCCTCAATTGGCAATGTCCATCATCGGGTTTATCGTTTCAATCCCTGTATTTTGTGATTCAGGATTCATTATTTTATCTAGTTTAAAAAAGGCGTTAGCAAAACGAGCAAAAGTTGCAATTGCCTCGATGTCCGTGGCTCTTGCTACTGGTTTATATGCAACGCATACCTTAGTTCCTCCAACTCCTGGCCCAATCGCAGCGGCAGGAAATATCGGAGCGGAAAACTTCTTAGGAACTATTATCTTAATCGGTTTGGTTGTAGCAATTCCAGCAGTTATTGTGGGTTATTTATGGGCTGTTAAAGTGGCTTCTAAAATTGAAGTACCGGAGGATTTGGAAGAAGGCGGACTTGATTACGATGATATTGTAAAATCGTTTGGTAAAATGCCTTCGACGTTTAAAGCATTTTTGCCGATTGTCCTTCCAATTGTATTGATTGCAGCAGGGTCAATTGCCAAGCTTTCAGGTTTTGAGAATGGCATTGTTAATCTATTGACGTTCTTAGGTGCTCCAGCAGTTGCATTATTATTCGGTGTTTTTGCAGCATTCTTATTACTACCTAAATTTAATGAAGAAACCATGACTGGCTGGATCGGTGAAGGTTTGGTAGCTGCGGCACCAATCTTGCTTATTACCGGTGCAGGTGGTGCATTTGGAAAAGTGATAGCTAATTCTGGTGTTGCCGATCTCATCTCAAGCATGAACATGGATGCTTTAGCTGGAGGAGCTTTATTCTTATTGGTACCATTCGGCATAGCTGCGGCCTTGAAAACTGCTCAGGGATCATCGACTGCGGCATTGGTCATTACATCTACACTAGTTGCTCCACTATTGCCATCGCTTGGTATTGAAGGCGCAGTTCCACTTGCACTTGTCGTCATGGCAATTGGCGCTGGAGCTATGACAGTAAGCCATGTGAATGATAGTTTTTTCTGGGTAGTAAAAGAATTCAGTGGTATGAAGATAAAAGATGCTTACAAAGCTCAAACAATGGCCACTCTTTTACAAGGTGTTACGACTATTAGTGTGACAATGATTTTATGGATAATTTTAGTTTAATATTGATTTAAGAGTATGAAGGTATTATAACGGTCTTTCTGATCATCGGTTACCTCGGTGGCGGAAAGGCCATTTTAAATTCGCGCCTCAGCAATGATGAATACAGCGATTAAAATGGGAGCATTTTGCCAAAGTAGTGGATTGTTCAAAGTTCTTCAGGGTTACATAGCTTTTAAATTCAGCATGGGTGGCACCTTTATAAGCTGAGTTAAATATATGCCGTTCGAAACTGTATAGGTGATTAAAGAAGCAACCTAAACTAATTCTTCGATTTAGTAAGAGTCAAATAATGCCCTCCTAATTGATAGGTTGGCATTTATCTCGTGCAGTTATTACTTCGTCATCATCTCTTTCAGTTTACCCAAAGTGCGTTCCGTTGGTGTATATTAAAATAGATTTTATTCATTAGAAAGTCTCCCGTCTGATTTGATATCTTTTAGTACACCGGGGATATGAAACCAGAAAAAACCCCCAATGAGGTCACTTTTTTTAAGTGTCCATCATTCGGGGGTCAGTTCATATGCCTATTCTAAAACCTCTTAAGTCTATAATCTGAAGACAAGGGAATACCCTACTATCTTTTTTATCATTAACTTATTCATGCTTAAAGTTCCTGTCTCACTAAAATGCTACACTTTAACATCCTGTATTTTTTTTGCCTGTTCCAAATAATTGATACGACCGGTGGCCAATCGAGTCAGTCGGCTCTGATATAACATTAAAGCTACTCCGATACACGCAGAAATTGTCAAGAATGCCATGGTTCCTACATAGGTAAAGAAATTTTCTCCGAACGTCAGGGCTAATTTCACTAAGTAAGGCAAGAAAATCATATGAGTCAGATAGATGAAAAATGAAAAATTGCTGATCATGATCAACGTCTGACTGCTGAGCTTGAATTTGCGAATGACCGCCACCATCAAAAAGAAAAAGCTGACGGCATAAAGCAGCATATCGTAGCGTTCACTGGAAATTCTTGTATAGTCCAACACTTTGTAATTGTACATGATCATTGCAAATGATAACCCGGTGGCTAAAGCCGGCAACCATATTTTCGCTGTCAGGAATTCAACAAGCTTATCATAATATTGGCCGATGTAAAATGCTGTGACGAAATAGAACAACCAAACGAAAATATGTGTTTTGTACCACAATGGGTAGTATTCTAAGATCAAATTATTATAGGATTCAATATGGACAGAGCCATAAACATGGCTGAAAGAAATAATAAATGATAAAATAATTGGTCCGATCGGGTTTATACGCGCTAAATATTTCCCAATGAGCCAGTGCAAGATGTAAAATTGGAAAATAACGAGAACGAAAAATCCATACCATTCTCCTAAGATTACCTTTTTAAATGCAACTTCGAGGAAAGAGGACAAGTCTACTCTATTTGAGCCTCGATAGCTTACAATCAGTCCGATTAAAATATATGGTAGTAGGATGAGCTTAATGCGTTTCTCAAAAAACCCTTTTTTTAATGAACCTGGATAATTCCTTGAAAGAAGGGTCTCAGATAACAAGATGAAAATTGGAGTAGAACAAAGCAAAGCAAATCGAATATAAATAATGTACTGCTCGTATGCAATAATATCCACTTCTACATTGCGTAAATAGTTTGAGATAGAATGTGTAACAACTATGGCTATGCACATCAGCGCTCTGATGAGATTAATTTCAATTAAATTTTTCATACTGATTCTCCATTTTGAAAAGTCGGTTATTCGAGACTCTTATTTTATGGTGTTAATAAAAGCTTAAAGCTTTTAACATTATTACAGTATAAGGTTTCTGTTTCCTGTTGTCCACTGTTTCCTATATTGACAGGGTTTTCAGAAATGATAGTATAAGGTATTGCAATGATAAAATTGTTCGGGAGATTGAATATCAATGAAAATAAAACGAGTTTTAAACAGACTAAAAAAAATGCTCGTTAAACGAGTAGAATTAAAGAAGCACGAATTTGATGGGCAAGAACTGGTCTTCTATTTTCAGTTGTCAAATTTCTTCGTCTTGAAGAAACAAATCAAGGCTGAATTTCTAGTCGGCGAGGAAGTTCATACGCTGCCTTCCAAAGTGACCCAGAATAATCAACTCACAGTTCGTATTCCTCAAAATTCACTGTCGATTGTTGATACTACAAGTACTGTTACGATTAAAATTAATGGCAAAACATCCTGGATCACAAAACATCCTGACTACGAGGACGGGGATTTCCAAGATAGCATATTGTTTGGCAATAAATATTTAACAACGCAAGTCAAAAAGAATATTAAAGTGACCAACCGGTTTGCTGACTTTTTCTTCATGGAAAAAACGATAGGTGCTTCCGTTTCTTCTGCTCAATATGATACGCTGACGCTGAAGTTTGATAAACCAGTTCCTTTAAAGGAAGAAGAAGTTGAATTGTACGCTTTTAATAACCGGCAGTTCCGTATTCTTTCAGGTGTCTTAGATAGCAGCAGACAAACCGCAGTCATCCAGAATTTCCAAGGGATGAGTGCTGGTTTATGGCGCTTATTTATCAATATTGATAAGAAACTGTATCCTTTAAGCTCTTCTTTTGATGCAAAACAAAGCTTTGAATCCTATCATCATAAAGTGGTTGCGCTTAATCGCTATTCTAGTTTCTGCCTGGAGATGGAGCCGCATACTCTGAAGCTGAATGCAATTTCCATCTCGAAAACCGAGGACCGTATTTTCCGCCTGTCATTCACTGTAGTAGAGGCGAAACCTGGCACTTCTTATTCTTTATTAGTTGACGAACCAAAAAGCGGTCTTGTGAAACTATATGATTTAGAAAAGCAGGCAAACTCGTTTACAGCTGATCTGCCTGCCGACGAATTGCTAGAAAATCTTTTTGTTAAACGGTTCTTCATCGTTGAGCAAAGCGATGAGCCAAAAGTTTTCCGGTTCAGTTTTGAAAGAGAACTGCTAGCTTCTTCTGATACTTTCTATAAGGTCGTTTTTAATTCCCAATTTATTAAAATAAAATTTTACCAACGCAAGGATTTGTCACTTGGGGTTTCTTTGACCTCATCGAAATTAAAAAAGTCTATCCATTCAATCGGAGACTTCCAAATTGATGGTAAAATTGCATCAATCGAGGAATTTATTGAGTCAACTGCCTATTTACTATTTGAAGACCGCTTTTCTCTGGAATCCGTTCAAGTCCAGATTGCTGGTGAATTTAATGTGAATCTAAGTAATTTAGATTTACTCGGCATCAAGAGTAAGGATAAGACAGTGTTGGACGTTTTCGTTATAATTGAAAATGTTGATGGCATTGTCATTCGGAAAGAAAAAATCCGTTATGTGCATGCGCATTACAAAAAAGATAATTTCTACAGCCATAAGAAATTCTACGACGCTGAAAATAATGAACATCATTTCATGATTACTACAACGCCGTACAATAATGTGAAAATCGAGACTTTTACCATCAAGAACCATATCCAGCTGCCAGCAAACTTGGATGCTAAAGATGAAAATGTCTGGCTTGTAGGCGAAAGAACAAATACCGCCCAAGACAATGGCATCGTATTCTTCCAATGGCTGCAAAAAAATACAGATATAGAAGCTTATTATGTCATCGAGGAAGACAGCTCAGATTATGAGGGAATCAAACACAATCCAAACGTTGTGGCTTTCGGATCGGATAAGCATTTTGAAATCGCCTTTAAAGCAAAAGTGCTGCTGTGTACACATGATTTTGAAAACATTCTTCCCTATAAACCTGCAAAAGGATTTTTGGGCTATGAGAATACAGTTAAAGTCTTCCTTCAGCACGGAGTACTTGGACGTAAAAATGTGGAATATCATAAAAAGAATTACGATATGCCTTTTGATTTATTCATTGTCAGCAGTGAACCTGAAAAACAGGTTATTGTAATGGATGAAATGGGCTATGATGATTCAGAAGTCGCAGTAACCGGCTTAGCTCGTTTTGACAATTTAGTACAGCAAAATAAGCCGAAAAACATCCTTTTAATGCCCACATGGCGCGATTGGATCAATACAGATGAGCAATTCCTGAACAGCGAATATTTCCTTTCTTACACTAATCTGATCCAGAACACTAAGCTTCTCGGTCTGTTGGAAGAATATAATGTAAACTTGAACTTCTATCCCCATTACCGGGCACAGAATTATTTCCAAAACGAGGTTGATCAGCTTCACGAAAAAATCAAGTTCATCCCTCTAGGCTCACAGACGGTTCAACAATTATTGATTGACCATGCATTATTGATCACCGATTACAGCAGTGTCAGCTTCGATTTTACTTTATTAAGCAAGCCGGTAGTGTATTACCATTTTGACGTTGACCGTTTTTTCCGCAAAGGAATTTTGCGGCCAGTTGAAGAAACATTCATTGGCGGAATCGGAACTCATGAAGAAGAACTCGTAACAATTATCGAAGAGCGAATTAAGAATGATTTTGCGAATTTCGATTATGACATCACCGGTATCATTAAACATACTGATCAAAATAATTGCCACCGAACGTTTAACGAAGTTAAAAAACTGTTAAAACCATCTACAGAGTATCCAATGTCTTAAAATAAAAAGTTTGAACTGAACCCAAAATGGTACATATTTTAAAATGTGCCTTCCCTTTGGGTTTTTGTCCGTTTTAAGGGTGTAGATCTACTGTGTCGGAATGTGTCGGAAACAGTTCAGTTTATACACGACTATTGAGTATGAAAAAAGCCGTTACTAGGAATCACAAAGATTCTTGGCAGCGGCTTTCGTATGTATATAGGGAAGGTTAATATTTGATGATGGCCCTTTTACTGTAAGGTCTTTAATGAAAGTTATAGAATCATAATCGGTATAAATATTTTCATTAGAATCTTTGATAATTTTATTATCTTCACTCTTATCGGCTTATATTTCTGAAGTCCATTCGTGAGTACATTCTGACCAAACAAAAAGACTACCATCTTCGTATGTGTATTCAGAATTAGATTTTGGACAATTTGACAAATCAATCTTCTATATTTTCCTCCTCATTTGAAAACAGCCATCAATACTAAACCTCCACCTTGCCTTATTCAGTATAAGAAATATTCAAACATTTCCAGCTCCAATAACCAAATAACACTATCCGGATGGATGAAACAATGATTAAATATACGCCCTAAATGGGAAATAAAATATTCTATACCAGAATAATACTATTCTTATTCCTTGTTTTCTTGAAGTAAGACAACATGTCTAAACAATACTAAAAAATGATCACACTTTGTCTAAGAAAATTAAAGCGTTTTCAAAGTACAATTTTTATAGATTATTCTGAAGATTCTCTTAAATAAAGTAATTTAATAGAATTTTTGGTATAGTTTATAAACTAACTTTTTTATTTGATTGAAAGATAGATGGTTTTATTGGAATAGAAAGGAAGATTATATGAATGTGAAAACAGGAAATGAGACTTATTTACGTGACCGGGAAGCTGTAATTAATTTAACAAGAGAGCTTGTCCAGATTCCTAGTGTTTATAGAGAAGATGATCCCAATGGAAATGAAACTAAAGTAGCTCTTTTCGTTGCACAATATTTAAGAGATATCGGAATTGACACATATGTTGAGGAAGTAGTACCTGGAAGACCAAACGTCATTGGCGTGATAGATTCGAAAAAACCAGGAAAAACACTTCTTTTTGAAGGTCATACAGATGTAGTGACTGAAGGCGACAGCTATGCTTGGAAATTCGATCCTTTCAGTGCTCATATAGAAGATGGACGGATGTATGGCAGAGGCACAAATGACACAAAAGGCAATTTGGCTTGCATGATTACAGCAGTTCATTCACTTCTACGAGATAAAGAAGAGTTTAAAGGGAAAATTATTCTTTGTATTCCCGTAGATGAAGAAGGATTGATGCTTGGGATAAAACATTTCATTAAGCAAGGTTGGGCCGATGGAGTTGACGGAGCAATTATTTGTGAACCGGAAGAGAATAATGTCTGTATTGCACAACGAGGAGCTATGCGAATAAAAGTTGATGTTTATGGAAAGATGGCACACGGTGCAATCTCTTGGAGTGGCATAAATCCCAACTATCAAATAGCAAGGCTTATAGTAGAGCTTGAAAAACTTGAGAAGGAAGAGCAAGGTAGATTGGGTAAAGATCCTTTCTTAAAGTGGCCATCTATTTCACCAACCATTTTAAAATCACCCGTTAAGGGAGATGCACAAATAAATGTCATCCCAGATCAGTGCATGATGACTCTCGATGTTAGGACCGTTCCTAAGCAGGATCATGATGAACTATTAGAAAAGATATACGAAATTATTGAGCGTTTAAAGGAACAAGACCCAAACTTTAAAGCTGTGTTGACGGTAATAGAAAACAGACCTTCAACATTTACACCCAAGGAAGATCCCGTTGTACAAGCGATATATGAATCAGTTGAATTCGTTACTGGGAAGCCAGCTATTTATAATGGGGTGCCAGGAGCGACTGATGGTACCTATCTTCACCTGCATGGTATCCCTATAGTCACTATTGGAGCGGGAGATCGGGAGATACCTCATCAAATTAATGAGTATGTTGACATAGAAGAATTAGCGGTAACAACAGCAATATTTAGAGATGCCGCTTTACGATTTTTAAATAGTAAGGGGAGTAAGTAGATGACAGAGTATAACATTGCAGTTATTCCAGGAGATGGAATCGGTATTGAAGTAATGAAAGAAGCTTTGAAGGTGTTGTCCGTTCTTGAAGCAAAAGAACAAGACTTTGTTCTTCGTGTAGAAAACTTCCCATGGAGTTCAGATTATTATTTAGAACACGGTAGAATGATGCCTGAGGATGGGCTGGAAGTTTTACAAAAATTCCAGGCAATATTATTCGGAGCTATTGGAGATGCACGGGTACCAGATGATGTAACGGTTTGGGAATTAATTATGCCAATTCGAAAACAATTTCAACAATATGTTAATTTCCGTCCAGTAAAATCTTTGCCTGGTATTGAATCGCCTTTAAGCAAAGGTGAAGATATAGATTTTGTAATATTCCGTGAAAACTCAGAAGGTGAATATTCCAACAGTGGGGGCCGAATGTTTGATTCTCAACTAACAGAACTATCACTCCAAAATACGATTATGACCCGTGCTGGAATTGAAAGAATCACAAAAGCTGCATGTGAATATGCAGTGAAAAATGACAGAAAGAAAATAACAAGTGCAACGAAATCAAACGCCATAATCTTTTCTATGAAGCTATGGGATGAGCATGTAAAGCGGACTCTATTAGAGTATCCTGACCTACAGCTCGAATCTTATTATATAGATGCTCTAGTCGCTTATTTCGTTCAAAGACCTCAGACATTCGAGGTTGTTGTTGCGTCCAACTTGTTCGGAGATATCTTATCTGATCTTGGCTCTGGAATAGTTGGAGGACTTGGGCTCTCTCCTTCGGCCAACATTAACCCTGAAAAGGACTTTCCTTCCATGTTTGAACCAGTACACGGGTCAGCTCCAGATATTGCCGGGAGAAGTATAGCAAACCCAATTGCTCAAATTTGGTCAGCAGCATTAATGTTGGACCACTTAGGAAGAGAAGATCTTTCAAAGAAAATAGTAAAAGCAATTGAGGAAGTGCTTTTCCAAGGGAAAGTAAGAACAGCCGATATTGGTGGAAGTGCAACGACTGAACAAATGGGATCAGCAATTGTAGAAAAATTAAAGGAACAATATGCTACTGAGAAAGTTGGGACTGAAATTCATGGAATTAAATAATAAAGTAATTATAGTAACAGGTGCAGGTGGTGGAATGGGTAAAGCAATCGTTTCTCAACTGTTAGAAGAAGGTGCTTTTGTTGTTGGAATAGATTTATCTGTTAGTTCATTAGAAACCATTAATCATGAAAGATTTGTTGCAAAGAAAGCCAATATTTTAGATGAACAGGAAATTGCTAAAATTTTCTTGGATACGAATAATGAACAAGGTAAAATTGACGGTTTAGTGAATGCAGTTGGTATTGCGCAAAAGCAATCTTCAATAGAAGACGTTTCATTGGAACAATGGACAAGGCTTATGAATATTAATGCCACTAGTTTATTCATTACTGTTAAAGAAGCAGCAAAGTATATGAAACCAAACCGCCACGGATCCATTGTCACTATTGCATCAATTGCAGTTGTTAGACCGAGACCAGGTCTACAATCGTATATCGCTTCAAAAGGTGCAGCAGAAAGCTTTTCAAGAGCTATGGCTATTGAATTAGCACCCCATTTGATAAGGGTAAATACGATTCATCCTGGTCCAGCTGATACGCAAATGCTTGGTCAATTTGTTGGAGGCGATACAGACTTCACAACAATGAAAGACGAGGTATTCAAAAAAAGCGTCCCTCTAGGTGAGTTAATTAAACCTGAAGATGTTTCAAACGCTGTTGTTTACTTGGTTTCAGACCGTGCAAAAGTAGTCACTGGTGCAACGTTACATGTTGATGGTGGAAGAGGTCTTTAGTATGAAAGGAATGATTATATGATACGAATACCGATGCTAATAAATGGGGAATGGGTTGGCGACGATAATCACGAATGGTTGCCTGTTTTCAATCCATCAAATGGCGAGCAACTCGCAGAAATAGTAAAAGGGACTAAAAATCATGTAGATGAAGCTGTAACTGCTGCAAATATCGCCTTCGAAAGTGATGAATGGAAAAAAGTAAAGCCTTTTGAACGCGGACAACTACTTATCAGTTTTGCTAATTTTATTCGGGAAAACGCAGAAGAGTGGAGTAAATGGGAATGTGAAGATGTAGGGAAACCAATTTCTCAAGCTCGTGCAGATGTGGAAGCCGCAGCAAGATATTTCGAATTTTATGGAGGAGCTGCAGATAAGGTCATGGGAAGTACTATCCCTATTGAAGAAGGGATATTAAATGTAACTGTCCTTGAACCACTTGGAGTGACAGCTCATATAGTTCCATGGAATTATCCACTCCAAATCATTTCAAGAAGTGTTGCTGCCGCAATTGCTACCGGTAATGCAGTTATCGTAAAAAGTGCAGAAGATACACCAATGACCGCACATGCAATTGCGAAATGGTTTTCTACAAGTGATTTCCCTAAAGGCATATTCCAGCACGTTACAGGGTTAG
Source organism: Paenisporosarcina sp. TG-14 (assembly GCF_000297555.1). NCBI lineage: Bacteria > Bacillati > Bacillota > Bacilli > Caryophanales > Caryophanaceae > Paenisporosarcina > Paenisporosarcina sp. TG-14. Next base: position 28,835 of record NZ_AMGD01000001.1, on the reverse strand, counting down.
GTGCAGATGTTGGTGCTCCTTTAGCAGGACACCCTGACATTGAACACGTAACCTTTACTGGTTCTGTTCCTACAGGAATTGCGGTTATGAAAGCAGCAGCGGCTAACGTTGTAACTGTAACCTTAGAACTAGGTGGAAAATCTCCAAATATAGTATTTGCTGATGCATCAGTGGAAAAATCAACAGAAGCAGTAGTTAGAGCAATTATTCAAAATGCAGGGCAAACTTGTTCGGCTGGTTCAAGGTTACTAATAGAGGCAAAATATAAAGATGAATTCTTAAGCAAACTTACCGCTAAATTTAATGCCTTAACAATTGGTCCGGGTTCAAGTGACCCAGATATCGGACCAATATTAAATGAAAAACAGTTCAATCAAATTATGAACAAAATTGAAGAAGCAAAATCAGTAGGAAAGATTATATGCGGGGGGGAAGCAGTTACTATCGAAGGTTCTGAAGGTGGGTACTATATTAAACCTACTATTATAGATGGATTAGATCATAATCATTCATTAGCTCAAGAAGAAATCTTTGGTCCAGTATTAACTGTTTTTACCTTTAAAGATGTTGAAGAAGCAATCCAACTAGCGAATGGTACGGATTATGGACTTGTTACAGGAATTTGGACTGAAAATATTAATGTTGCACATTATGTCGCATCTAAAGTGAAATCGGGACAAGTATTTATTAATAACTACGGTGCAGCAGGCGGAATTCAAATGCCATTTGGCGGTTATAAAAAAAGTGGTATTGGAAGAGAAAAAGGCTTTGTTGCTTTAAATAACTATACTCAAATTAAGAATATAGCAGTTAAATTTAGTATTTAAAGTAAAAGAGGTGAACTTATGCAAAGTCCACAAGTAAATAAAGAACCTTCTACCAAAGCTCTTGAAAACCAATTATTAGAGGTTAATGGTTTAAAAACAAATTTTTATATAGGAAAAGGAAAAGTTGTCCAAGCAGTTGATGATGTAAGTTTTTCTATTCAAAAAGGTGAAACTGTTGCTTTAGTTGGAGAATCTGGGAGTGGAAAGAGCATAACATCGTTATCAATTATTAGGCTAATCCCAAGTCCTCCAGGGAAAATTGTAGAGGGTTCAATTCGCCTTGAAGGAAAAGAATTGCTAACTCTCTCAGAGGACGAAATGTGTAAAGTACGTGGAAATGATATTGGGATGATTTTTCAAGAACCTATGACTTCATTGGATCCAGTATTTACTATTGGAAATCAAATAGCTGAATCTTTAATGAAACATAAAAAACTAAAAAAAAGAGAAGCTTATAAAGAAGCCATTGAATTATTAAAAATAGTAGGTTTTGCTAGAGCTGAGGAAGTAATAAATGAATATCCTCATCAATTGTCCGGGGGTATGAGACAAAGAGTAATGATTGCGATTGCGATGTCTTGTAATCCTAAACTCCTTATTGCAGACGAGCCAACTACAGCGCTTGATGTAACAGTTCAAGCTCAAATACTTAATTTGATGGTTGAAATGAAAGATAAGTTCCAGTCTTCAATTTTACTCATCACACATGATATGGGTGTTGTAGCGGAAGTAGCCGATCGTGTTCTAGTTATGTATGGAGGACAAATCGTTGAAGAAGCACCTGTTAGAGATTTATTCATCGACACAATGCATCCATACACTACTGCTTTATTAAAATCTATCCCAAGTATTGATGTTGATTTAAAAAGACTAGATTCGATACTCGGTACTGCTCCACCTGCTCACGATTTTCCAAAAGGCTGTAGGTTTGCTTCAAGATGTAAACATGTTATGGAAAAGTGTCTTGAAGAAAATCCTAATCTAGTAGAGATCAATCCAAATCATAAAGTTAGGTGTCATCTTTATGAGCACCAAGGAGGTCTTTAAAGTGAATGAACGGGATAAGCTTCTAGAAATTAAGAATTTGAAGAAATACTTTCCAATTAAAGCTATTCCATTTAAAAGTAAAGCCAGTCAGGTTAAAGCAGTTGATGGCGTTAGTTTTGATGTTTTCAAAGGTGAAACATTAGGTATTGTAGGCGAATCTGGTTCTGGGAAATCAACCTTGGGACGAACAATTCTTCGTTTATTAGAACCTACTGATGGAGAAATCATTTTTGAAGGGAATAACCTTGAAAAATTAAATAATCGTCAATTGAATGGTTACCGCAAACATATGCAAATGGTTTTCCAGGACCCTTTTGCTTCACTAAACCCAAGGATGCGTGTAAAGGATCTGGTAGGTGAACCTTTAGCTTTACAAAAGACTTTATCTAAAGCAGAACAAGCTAGACAAGTTTTAGACATTGTTGAAAAAGTGGGTTTAACTAAATCATCTTTAAGTAAATTTCCACACGAATTTTCAGGAGGTCAAAGACAACGAATAGGAATAGCAAGAGTCTTATCGATGAATCCCAAGCTTATAATTGCTGACGAACCAGTGTCAGCACTGGATGTTTCTGTTCAATCACAGGTATTGAACCTAATGATGGATCTCCAGGATGAGTTTAAACTGACGTATTTATTTATTTCTCATGATTTGAGTGTCGTAAAACACATTAGTGATCGTGTAGGTGTTATGTACTTAGGCAGAATTGTAGAAATTGGCCCAAAAAGTAATATTTATGTCAATCCTCTGCATCCATATACACAAGCGCTTTTATCATCAATTCCCATAGCTAATTTCGACGTCAAAAAAGAGAAAATTCAATTAGAAGGTGAACCACCTAGCCCTTCAAATCCACCTCCTGGTTGTACTTTCCATACACGATGTCCACATGCATTTGACCGTTGTAAAATCGAACGACCAGAACTTGTGGAACAATCAAATGGGCAGTATGTTGCTTGTCATCTATATAATGCCGTGACAATAAACAATGAGACTTCAAAAAATGATAAGAATAAAATTCTTGTAGTGCAATCATGAAAAAGGAGAATTATTTATGAATTTCGGCAATATTACAGACGTCCCTGGTATAAAGGTTGGCAATATTGAAAACCTTGAGGCGTTAACGGGTTGCACGATTATTCTCACAGAAGAAGGTGCAACTTGTGGTGTTGATGTTCGTGGGTCAGCTCCAGGTACTCGTGAAACTGAATTACTAGACCCTATTAACCTGATTGATAAAGTACATGCAATATGCTTGTCGGGAGGGAGTGCATATGGTTTAGATTCTGCTTCTGGCGTTATGCAATATCTTGAGGAACAAGGAAAAGGTTATGACGTAGGTGTAGCAAAAGTACCAATTGTTCCTGCTGCAGTACTATTTGACCTTACTATTGGAAGTCCAATGATTCGACCCGATAAACAGATGGGCTATTTGGCTGCTCAACAAGCCAAAAAGGGTCCTTTCCATTCCGGTAATGTAGGTGCTGGTTGTGGGGCAACGGTCGGTAAAATGACTGGACCCGAAAATTGTATGAAAGGTGGTTTAGGTAGCGTATCAATTGAATTTGGTGATGGCCTAGTAATTGGAGCATTAGTTGCAGTTAATGCTGTTGGTGATGTAAGGGATCCATTAACGCGAGAAATATTAGCTGGACCTATTGATCCTGAAACAGGAGAACTAGTAGATAGTCTTGTATTTTTACAAGAAAATGTTACAAGTAATGTTTTACCTGGCACAAATACTACAATCGGTATTGTTGCAGTTAACGCCAAAATGACTAAAGCAGAATTAAAAAAAGTTGCACAAATCACTCAAAATGCTCTAGCCAGAACCATTTTCCCAGTGCATACCATGAATGATGGTGACACAATTTTTGCTGTTGCTACTGGTGGAGATACGTACCCAGTTGATTTTATTGGAAATATGGCCGCTAAAGCTATGGAAGAAGCCATAATAGTTGCTATCAAAGAAGCAGATGAGGTGGCTGGAGCTCCAAGTTATAAGAGCAGGAATGAGAGATAACAGAAGCACTGACAACCTGTATTAAAATAGTGTAAATAATAAATTGGGGGCAATTTTATGAAAAAGAACAGAAGATGGTTGATGTTTTTTTCAATGATGGTTGTATGTGTTCTAATAATCAGTGCATGTTCTAGTGATAATGGAGGGAATACTGATGATGCATCTGGAGAAGATGTGAAAGATGAAAGGAAAGAAATAAAAGTAAGGATTAATAGCGATCCTGATTTTCTTGATCCACATTTAGCAACTGCATCTATTTCTTTCCAAATGATATTAAACATGTTTGAGGGATTACTATCTCCTAACACAGACGGTTCACTCAAACCAGCCATAGCTGAAAGTTTTGAACTATCCGATGATGGACTAACATATACGTTTAATATACGCGACAATGTTACCTTTCATAATGGAGAGCCAGTCACAGTTGAAGACATTCAGTATACATTTGATCGGTTAATGGGAACTACCTCTGGTGAGCCTCTCTCATCAAATTTTGATAAAGTTGCATCATTAGGAGCTCCGGATGACGATACTTTTGTGATTACACTCACAGAGCCTAATTCAAACTTTTTATATTCTTTAACAGCTTTAGAAGCTGCAATTGTACCAGAGAGTAATGATGATAAACACAATGAAAATCCAATTGGAACTGGACCATTTAAGTTTGTTAGTTATAGTCCAGGTGTAGATCTTGTTTTAGAGAAAAATGAAGAATATTGGAATGAAGAATTACCACATTTAAACAAGGTTACTTTCGCATTTCAATCTGATGATCAGTCAGCATTAATGGCCTTGCAGGCGGATGAATATGACTTAACGAGTGTTCCAGCTCATCGAATTTCAGAAGTGGAAAATGATTTTAAATTAGAGTATCAACAAAATAATTCTTCTTTAATTATTACCTTTAATGAAGAAAATAAGCCTTTTGATGATGTGAAAGTACGACAAGCGGTAAACCATGCTCTTAGCAAAAGTGATATTATCGATTCTGTGTACTCGGGTTATGCTACAGAATTAGGTTCAAATATGAGCCCCGCAATGGACAAATTTTATCTAGATGGGTTACAGACTACCTATGCCAACGATATTGAAAAAGGAAAAGAATTGCTAGCTGAAGCAGGTTATCCGGACGGCTTTAAAACAAAAATAACAGTCTCTTCACATAATGTTATGTATACTAACGTTGCTCAAGTTGCAGTAGAAAACTTAAAACAAATTGGTATTGACGTTGAAATCGAAGTAGTCGAATGGGGCATTTGGTTGGACCGTGTATACAAAGGGAGAGACTATGAGATGACTGCAATAGATTTAACGGGTAGACCATCAGCATATGATATCCTAAACGATTATATTTCGACTAATGATGCTGAAAACTTCTTTAAATTTAAAAATGAAGAATTTGATAAAATTATGTCAGATGTTTTATTAGAGGCAGATGTTGATAAACAAGTTGAACTGTATCAACGTGCACAAGAAATATTAGCTGAAGAGGCAGCAGCTGTTTATATTGCAGATTATCAAGTGGTATGGGCTATGGATTCAGCGTTAGAAGGCTTTAATATGTATCCATTCTTTTTCCTAGACATGTCTGAATTGAGATTCACTGAATAGAAAGGAATGAGAGGTATGGCCTATATTATTCGCAGAATCATTTTATTAATTGTTACTATGGCGTTAGTATCTCTTATAACTTTTGCTGTCTTTCAAGTAATGCCAGGCGATCCTATCCGCATAATGTTAGGTCCAGATGCTGATGAAGTACAAATAGAGACATTAACCAAGAAACTTGGTCTAGATCAACCTCTTCATACTCAATACTTTGATTGGGTGGGGGGATTATTAACAGGTGATTTAGGTCAATCCATTCGATTTTCAAAACCCGTGTCCGAACTGGTTATCGATCGATTGCCAGTTACTATTTCCTTAACTTTAATAACGCTTACTTTGGTCGTGTTAGTGGCTATTCCACTGGGGATTTTTGTAGCTAAAAGAAAAAACAAATTAAGTGATGTTGTTTTTTCTTCAGTTACCCAACTAGGGATGGCCATCCCTTCCTTTTGGTTAGGTATGTTATTAATCTTATATCTTGGCATGAATTTCAGTTTCTTCTCTGTTAGCGGCTATGTACCATGGACAACAAGTATAACAGGGGCTTTAGGGACATTATTACTACCCGCAATGACGATAGCAATACCTCAAATAGCTGTTAAATTTCGTTATGTAAGGAACGCTATTTTGGAACAGCTACAATTAGACTATGTTAGAACTGTTCGAAGTAAAGGAATTACAGAAAAGTTTGTTATGTATAAACATGTATTAAGGAATTCAATGATTCCCATATTAACAATTTTTGGTCTGATAACTGCTGAAGTTGTGGCAGGAACGATTATTGTTGAACAAGTATTTGCTTTACCAGGAATTGGTCAGTTACTAATCACATCGATTAGTTATCGCGATTTCCCCTTAGTACAAGGTATCGTCATTTACATTACTTTCGTGGTAGTTTTTATAAACTTCTTGGTAGACATTTTATATTCTATCCTCGATCCACGAATACGATTGTCATAAGGAGGTCCAAATGAAAACACTAATGAATTATGGGAAAAATATAAACTTAGTCGGTGGCCTCCTAATTTTATCGTCTTTCTTACTACTAATGGTTATAAGTTTTTTCTATACGCCTCATGATGTTAACGCTATGAATATATCTAATAAATTACAAAGTCCAAATGCGGTAAACTGGTTTGGAACAGATGAATTTGGAAGAGATATCTTTAGCAGAATCATGGAAGGTACACAAACAGCCTTTTTTGTTGGAACTTTAACTGTACTAATTGGAGTAACTTTTGGAACTTTAATTGGTGGAGTAGCCGGGTATGTTGGTGGATGGGTTGATGAGGTGTTCATGAGAATAATGGACGCACTAATGGCTTTTCCAGGTATTATATTAGCTTTAATGTTAGTCGCTGTATTTGGCCCAGGAATGCTTAACACTTCGATAGCTCTAGGTATAATAGCGATACCAAGCATATCTAGGATTGCACGAAGTGGTTTTATTCAACAAAGGGAATTTGAATACGTACTCTCAGCGAGGTTAATTGGAGTAAAGCCATTTATGATTATGTTTAAGCATATACTTCCTAATGTTTCGTCACCTCTTATTGTAGCTGGATCAATCAGTTTTGCGATTGCCATGTTGGCTGAGGCAGCACTTAGTTATTTAGGATTAGGTGTTCAACCACCAAGTCCTAGTTGGGGGCGCATGTTAAAAGATTCTCAATCTTATCTAACAAGTTCACCCTGGTATACATATGCACCAGGGATTGCTATAACATTTATGGTTTTAGGATTTTATATGTTAAGCAATGCAATAAGGGATATTATGGATCCTCGTTCATAGGTTTAATCTAAAATACTGATTTTCCATTTTAGTGGAAAATCGGTATTTTATTTATCGTGAATCGGCTGATGCGCCTTTATGGCAACTTCGAGTGCCCTAGTGGATGTGCAGCTTTATTGTTCGAGATATACTACGCTGCGCTCTTTTCAAGCCAGGATTTTACGTACTTGTATAATGGACAAATTAAGGGGCATTGGTGACTTACATAGGTACTGGAAAGTGAGTAAAACCCTTCATTCAAAGAACATGGAGTGATCCGTTAAAGTTACCTACGAGCCACCGAAATTCATCTTCGGCGGCTTCTTTTCAAGGCAGTAAGTGTCTATTCTCTAGTAAACCAAAATCAAAGATCTGTGCATGTGAAGTTTGAAGACGAGCGACGGACGCACATCCGCCGCAAGATTGCCTATCAGAAATGAAACTAGCGATGTGACAACGTCACATTGCTAGTTTCTTATTCTTAAGGTTATGATGCAGCGGTTGTGCAGTCCATAGCGAGCCGGAAACCTTTATATGTCCAGCTATAACTACGTATTATCAATGTTTCTGGTCATCCTGAGTTGGGTGGCACTATTTTCCCTAAAATGCACAGGTACCAAAAGGGGGAAAGGTGCCACCCAAAGAGCCGCAACATTTCTTCTTATTCAGACAGATGTTTTAATTTCTTCTTAAATCTATTCATCACCAAGAGATGGACTTTCGCCTGCGTGAATTGATAAATAAACCATGGCAAGGAAGGTACATATTCATGAATAGCCGCTAAGCACTCATTCGTTCCGGGGATATGCCTGAACTCTAGTCTGCCTCGATGAGTTCCTTTTGTAATGGCAAGTTTGCCGCCACTAATATAAAATAACGCGCGATCCGGTGTACTTCTTTCTTTGGAATAAGAAAGGACCATCATAGGTTCCTTACTCAATATGGTAGACAATGTACAATTATAATCTTCATCAATCTCCGCTTTAATAATAGGCTTTAGAAATTTTGATAACCATTCAACGTAGTATAAAGCAACCCAAATGGCATTTTTTCCTTCAGGTAAAATTAATCTTTGGACAGAGCGAACATTGTGTTCACGAGGTGCACGTAAATCCCTTGAACCCTTCGCATTTGCCTTTTTCTTTCGTTTTTCCTTCTTCTGATTGTCTTCAATCTCGATAGCAGAAACTGCCGCTTCTAAAAAAGGAGTTTGGCCGTAACTGATTCCTTCAACCATCCGTTCCGGCTGAGCCGTCATCGGATGAATGAGACTTTCTATAAGGGGATATACCATATTTTTAGGTGTATTTGTCGTTAAACTTACCCATAGTCTAGACAAGTTAGGTGTAATTAAAGGGATACTCAACACATGTAAATCTTTCCCTAACGACTTGGCTGTTCGCAACATCATCTCTTTGTAAGTCATCACTTCAGGACCACCTACATCAATGATTTTATTATAGACAGATTGGTTTCCAATGCACTGTTTCAGTGCGATTAATACATCATTTAATGCAATTGGATGCGTTAACGTATTTGTCCATTTCGGAAGGACCATCACAGGAAGTCGTCTGACTAGTTTAACTAGTATCGGGAATGAAGAACCTTGTGGACCCACAATTAATCCAGCACGTAATGTAGTTACAGGGACACCATAAGAACTAAGTACTTTTTCTACTTCTAATCGACTTCTTAAATGACGTGATAAATGTTCTGTTTCAGGAATAAGACCGCTTAAATAAACGATTTGTTTGATTCCATTTTTCTTCGCAGCTTGTGCAAAATTATCCGCTAATATTAAATCCATATCTTCAAAGTTACCTTGTGTTAATCGAGCAGAGGGCAGCATGGAATGCACGAGATAAACAGCATAATCAGCTCCGCGCAGACTTTCCTCTATTTCTACCATCGAAAACAAATCACATGAACGCCACGTTACTTTCTCACCGGGTTTCTGTTTAGATGAACTCCTAGATAGGGCTATTATAGAAGCATCGTTAACTAGCTCTTTAATTAAATTTCTTCCAATATACCCACTAGCTCCTGCTATGACAATCGTGGGTGATTGAACTTGATGATCCATTTTTTGAATTTCCCCCATCTAATTTTCACTCCTGTCTGAGAATATAAACGTTTAAACGACTTTAATTAATAAGTAAAACGACTAATTTCATAGGCCAGTCAATATGCGTTGGAACTCCATTTTCCACATAATGTCCAAATGATTCGCCATTGAAAAAGGGTTGTTATTTTTTTCTTCAATAAACTACCATAAGATAAAGTTAATCATACCACCACTTCTTGAAAATCTTTAAGCAGGGTGTGTTTTCCAGCAATAGTGGGACATTGGTATCCTAAACATGGTACGGGAAAGTGTGTGAAACTCATCTTTCAAGTAACGCAGAACGATTTTTTAAAGTTAGCTACAAGCCACCGAAATTGCATCTTCGGCGGCTTTCTTTCTGTGCAGTAAGTGTCGATTCCCTAGTAATTCAAAATCAATGACCTGTGCACGTGAAGGTTGAAGGCGAGCGAAGGACGCACATCCGCCGCAAGATTGCCTTAAAAAAAGAAGAATGTTGATGTGACAAGTCACATCAACATTCTTTTTACTCCCTAGGTTATGATGCAGCGGATTTGCAGTCCATAGCGATCCGGAAACCTTTAAATGTTCAGCTATAACTACGTTTTATCAATGTTTCTTGTCATCCTGAGCTGGGTGGCACTATTTTCCCTAAAATGCACAGGTACCAAAAGGGGAAAAGGTGCCACCCTTCTAAAAGCAGTGGGAATTGTTCTTTCCTCTGTTTTTTTACTATGTCTATTAACATGGTTCTATAATACATGTTGAGGAAAATACAGGATTTTAAATACCTATGTAATCCATAAATTTAGAGCCATTAATGTCTTAAATAAGTAAGGTAAAGTGTGTTAAAACCATCTTTCAAGTAACGCAGAACGATTTTTTAAAGTTAGCTACAAGCCACCGAAATTGCATCTTCGGCGGATTTCTTTCTGTGCAGTAAGTGTCGATTCCCTAGTAATTCAAAATCAATGACCTGTGCACGTGAAGGTTGAAGGCGAGCGAAGGACGCACATCCGCCGCAAGATTGCCTTAAAAAAAGAAGAATGTTGATGTGACAAGTCACATCAACATTCTTTTTACTCCCTAGGTTATGATGCAGCGGATTTGCAGTCCATAGCGAGCCGGAAACCTTTATATGTCCAGCTTGTATTATCAATATTTCGTGTCATCTTGAGTTGGGTGGCACTATTGTACTCAAAATGAGGTACCAAAAGCGGGAAAGGTGCCACCAACAGTATTCATTCTGCTCCCAATGTGCTGTACATCAAAAGGACAAGTTTCAATGGCTTTCCTATTTACATAATCTATGTGGAGGTGACGCTATGGCTAATATGACAATATTGCTTTTAATTTATGTAGATGTAGTGATAGCTCTAGGCTTGTATGCATACTTACGTAAAAAGAAAAAGTTAATTGGGTTCCAATTAGGGATGAATATTAGCATTGTGATGGGGGGAATGAGTGCCCTGCTATCAGGTGTATTACTTATTCAACAATATCCCTTCCATTTCACGTGGATTACCATTATCTCCGCGTTAACAGGGATGATGGCTGGAGCACTCTTTGGAATTTTATTTGATTACCAGACTTTTGTGACGGGGTTAACCAATGGAATGTTAGTTGGTGTTATGTCTCCTATGATCGGGACGGTTATTGATATGCCGTTCATTTTTAATTGTTTCATTCATGTATTTTTTGTATTCATTTTACTCACTATATTGACTTCAATTAAAAGGTCGTGATCAACGCCTTGCTACTCATTCTTCTTCTATGCTTCTGGAGCTTGATTGACGTAACAACGATTTACAGACTGTTTAAAAAGAAACAATTATTATTTGATGATCGATTTACCAAGACTATGTGCATGGCAATTGCGATGATTTCCTCATTTACATTTGCCTTGTATCTTGAACTAGTGCTTCCTCCTAACCAAACGCTGTTCCACCTTCTTCCTATCCTTGTTGGATCAGGTATTGGGTATAGATTCGGAGCAATAATCAAAGCCCCTGCGACACTAAATGGGATGTACAATGGCACGTGGGGAGGGGTTATGGGGATGATGTTTGGAGCTGTATTACAAAACCCCGCTCTATGTAACATTCCTATAGAGTCACAAGCAATGATTACCACGAATATATATAGCCTTACTGCTTTTATTGCTTGCCTCCATGCAGTCATCTGTCATTTCATTCGTTATTCGTTTAGGGCTTAAATTCAAAAAATGGATGGAAGGGATTTAAATGAAAGTATTTGTCAGTGCCCTATTAGTAGGTATTGGATTCATGGCAGTATCCTTCTTTTGGCCGCAATCAATTGATTTGCCGAAAATGGGCTCTGTGAAAGAATGGAGACTAGCTGACACTAGTGGAGAAGTGATTGACAATCTTGAAAAACCAAAACTAGTTACCTTCTTCTATACAAACTGCCCCGATATTTGTCCTACTACAACACTAGACTTAAAAGATTTACAGCAACTCATGAAAGAAAAAGGAGTATCGCAAGACCAGTATCTAATTATATCTATCACACTAGATCCTACCTTTGATACCAATGATAAAATCCAACAGTACAAAAATGCTTTTGACATTTCGGACACGAATTGGTTGTTTTTAAGAGGATCCGAAGAAGTGACAAAAGAATTCACTCACTACTTTAACTTTGCCTATGATATGAACCAAGATGGCTTTATTACTCATTCTACATCAATGTATGTAGTGGATCAGAATGACCAAATAAGAGCCCACCATACTATGGCTATAGGGGAAAATCGAGTAGATATTGAAGAAATTGCTGGTCATTTACTTCAGTTAATAGAACATGTCGCAGAATAAAAATACGTTAAAAACGAATGAAATGAAAGCCTATACCAAAATCTACTATTTTTCATAAATTAAGGGGGAGTACCTGTTTGGAGGAATTCAAAAATGCAAAGTGATTCAACGGATAATAATTCTACGTCTTTTTCATCACCAACGAGTGCAGTTTCTGCGGAAGAAACCAGGATTTTAACAGAATATATGAAGCAGAAAAATTTGTTCCAAATTACAAACCACGATGAATCTCGACGAAAACCACTTATACTAAAACAATTTTTTAAAATGAAACGCAATCAACAAGTGATTGTTTCTTCTGTTGTTGAAGATGATAAACACATAACCATAGAGGGGAAAGTAGCTTCTATTGGTAGAGATTTTGTCATGATAACGGATTTACAAAAAAGGACTTGGATTCCCTATACAGCTATTAATTCTGCAACCATCCCCTTCGGTTTTCCTACCTATTCTAACACCCACCAACATTTCATTTATGATAACCAATTACAACAAAAACTTGTTCTCCAGTTTGGAGAAACAGTTATAAAAAAAGAAGCACTTAAACAGCAATTTTTTGAAGAAACTTTACAAACAAATCTCAATTCATGGGGAGGTATGTGGGTCGAAGTGAAGACAGTTGACAACGTTGTCTACGGAAAAGTGTTAAAAACGACGAAACATGAGCTGGTTCTTACAGCTTTAAAGAAGGAAGTACTCATTTCGCTTCACGAAATTCGGAAAGTTTCTACACTAGGGTTTCTTCAACTATGGACAAATTTAGTTAAATCAATATTTAGTAAATAAAAGGAGGTTATATGATTAATGCAAACAGAAGACAACTTATTCATAGAGTTAAGTAAGCTAAAGGGAGAAGAGATACTGATTATTACACGATCCGTTCAATTAAACTTGTTGGGTCAGGTATTTCGTCCCATTTTCGCTGGAACCATTTCCGAAGTACATCAAGGGCATCTGACGTTGTCACCGGCCATTATTAAAATGGTGAATGCCCCGTTTTATATCTCGCCTTTTCCACTTAGTATTCCATTTGAGCAAATCGTATCTTACTCAATGGAGGTACCTAGTGACGAGGTGTTCCCATTATCTTAATGAAGGAGGCAAATGAAAATGAAGAAACTAAATACACATGTAACGATTAATGATCAAAGAGAAGAAGCCCTGATAAATTTTTTTAAACGAAATATAGGGAAAAGAGCATTTATACTTACTGAAGCCTTTCCCTTTATGTTTATCGGAACGATTAAAGGTATGGTAGGAGATTTAGTCGTACTTGATGTCGAAACAACGTCCGTCCCAGCTTTAGAAGGGAAAGTATGGAATGTACATCTCGATTCCATAGATGTATTTTATATTGAAACCCGCATTGGGGTAAAAATCCCTCATTTAAAAGAGACTGCGGCAGATGATGTTACATGATTAGAAAGTATCATGTAGTAGCTATTCCGATCAGAATCGTATTAAATACCTTTGGGGATTACAACCCGAATGGCATGATGTATGTATTAAAAGAAAATGAACAAAAAGTTAAAAATTTAGTGAAGAAAAACCCTTTCTCTCCTGTAGAGCTTGTTCGTCCGCTAGTCATCCGAGCAAATGAAGGCGATATAGTAGAAATTCTATTTGAAAATAAACTCGACTTTAATACAAGTATGCATTTTCAAGATGCCGAGTATGACGTACGCCAATCTGATGGAGCAAACGTTGGATTAAACGAAGACAGTACAGTTGCTCCGAGTGAATCTATTTTGTATCGTATTCATGCCATCAAGGAAGGAACGCTTCTTTTTACCGATTTAGGTAATCCCGCAAGCGGTGAAAAAGGATCAAATTCAAATGGGTTGTTAGGTTCGTTATTCGTGGAGAGACGATTTTCCTGGTGGACCGATCCTGAAACAGGAAAAACGATGAATAGTGGGGTATATGCAGATGTTCACCATCCATTGTTACCTTCATTTCGGGAATACGCATGGATCTTCCATGATGAAATGGAAGTAAATGATTTAACAGGAAATCGTCCTATCAATCATTTAACGAACCAGGAAGAGCAATCTTTTCACGGGATTAATTATCGGTATGATCCAGTGAATAGACGTGAACAGCTTATAGATGAAGGCGTAGTTTGCCCTAATTGTGAAGGGGAAGAAGTGCACCATGATTCATGGGTGTTTGGAGATCCATCTACGCCCATTCTACGCGGGTATGTTGGAGATCCAGCAAAAATCCGAGTGATTCACGGAGGGGTAAAAGAAACGCATGTCTTCCATTATCATGTTCATCAATGGTTAAGTGATAATCAAGATCTCAACTCAGAATTACTCGATTCGCAATCCATCAGTCCTCAGTCCCACTATTCAATTGAGCCGTTGTATGGTTTAGGAAGTTTGCATGGCTCATTTGGGGATGCCATTATTCACTGCCATCTTTATCCGCACTTTGCAGCGGGTATGTGGGGGATGAACCGTGTATTCAATACACTTCAGGATGGAAGTCAATGCTATCCGAATGGTTTTCCCATTAAAGCATTAAAGCCATTACCTGACCGGAAGGCTCCACCTATGCCAACGAAAGAAAAGCCAGGGTTTCCGAATTTCATTCCTGGTAAAGTTGGTTATAAGGCGCCGCGTCCACCGCTAGGAATAGTGGGGGGGAGAGGACTGACAGAATTAGAACGTAATGCTGCTATCGAAAATCCTAGACCTGGGGCAGTATTTACGGACCCTTGTCCTAAAGACTCCCCGATTAAGGTCTTTAACATTTCGGCAATACAACTCCCCATCCAGTACAACAAACAAGGGTGGCATGACCCCAAAGCGCGAATTTTTGTTCTAGATGAAGATTTAGAAGATGTTTGTTCAGGTAAGAAAGAACCAGAACCTCTCGTCATTCATGCTCCGGCACATACTTGTTATCATATTAACTTTACAAACAGATTGCCTCACATTTTAGATGGAGATGCATTCCAACTGGTAACTAGAACGTACGAGACTGGCTTTCATATCCACTTTGTGAAATTTGATGTTCTGGTTAACGATGGTGGAAATGTTGGGTGGAATTATGACTCTGGCGTATTACCCAATGAAACGATTCAATATGCCTATTACGCTGATGTTGAGTTGAAAGCATGGTTTTTTCATGATCATTTATTTGCATCAGCACACCAGCAGCATGGTGTGTTTGGGTCAGGGGTTGTTCATCCCCGTTTTTCAAGTTTTCTTGACTCGTCAACAGGAGAAGAAGTAGATCACGGTACTCAAATTACTGTCCACAATCCTCTAATTCCGAATTACCGAGATTTGGCTTTATTTGTTCAAGACTTTGCTTTGTTGTTTGATAAAAACGGTCAACCTCTTAATCCTCCAAAATTCCCAGGCTCTCAAGATGATCCCGGATTATTTGGAGTAAATTATAAAAATGAACCCCTACAATTTCGCTTGGGTGAGGATTGTGATCCAGCCTATTCATTCAGTTCCTATGTAAGTGGAGATCCTATTACACCAATACTGAAAGCGTATGAGGGAGATAGTATTCGTATTCGTCTTCTTCAAGGTGCTCAAGAAGAATCTCACAGTCTTATTATTCATGGACTACGTTGGCTAAGAGCACGGCGTAGTTTGAATTCTAAAATGGAAGAGCAACAACATGTTGGTATTTCTGAGTCCTTTACTCTAGAAACCTATATTCCAAGATCTGGAGACTACTTGTGGGCTTTTGAAACAGAAGAAGATTTATGGAACGGTCTTTGGGGGTTAATTCGAGCCTATGACGAAAAGGTGCCAGATTTAATCCCTTTAGAGGATCGTCCGACACCTTTAAAGCGATCCAAACCATTACCAGAGTGTACAGGAAAAAAACCACCGCAAGCGGCAGACCCTACAATAATTCCAGTTGGGAATGGACCGGTCCGTTACTTTGATGTTGTCGCTTTTCAAGTTCCCATTATGTATAACGACTATGGAGACTACGATGCGAATGGTATTGTATTCAGCCTTAAGGAAGATATGGAAGCCATTGTCGAAGGGACGAAAAGACCGGAACCCCTAGTTATTCGAGGGAATGTTGGAGACACTGTAGAAGTGACTTTAACCAGTCTATTAAAAAAAGAACTGTTTCCTTTTCGAGATGGCATTTACCCCTATCCGACTGTTAAACAGCAGGCCTGTTATCCACCTTCTCTTCGAATCTCACTGCACCCCCAATTAATTCAATATGACGTGAAAACCTCAGCGGGTGAAACTGTTGGATTCAATGGCGATCAAACTGTTGGACCAGGGGAAAGTAGAACGTATCGATGGGAGGTAGATGCTCAAGTAGGATCTTGTGGAATGTGGGATATGGCGGATATTCGTAACCACAAATCCCAAGGGGCATTCGGAGCGTTTATTGCTGAACCCCGTGGTACTAAATATTTGAATCCATATACACTACAACCAGTACGAACAGGCGCAAGCGTTATACTTCGAAATCCTTTTTTACCCGATATAAGAGAATTTGTCATGATTATGCATGACGGAGTGAGATTAATGGATAAAAACAATGACGTTATTATCGATCCCCTTGCCGGTGTCTTACTTCCTCCACCACATGAAGATGTGGAAGATGTTGACACGTATGACCAAGGCTCCCGTGGATTTAACTATCGAAGCGAACGGTTATTAAACCGGTTTCTAGAGCAGCCAGTGCTTCACGACTTATTCAGTTCACGTGTTTTTAAAGATCCTGCTACCACATTATTTGAAAGTTATGTAGGAGATCCGGTAACGATCAGATTAATTACGCCAGCAGAAAGACGTAGGACACATACGTTTCACCTTCACGGGCATCGGTGGCGTTTTGAAGAAATGAATATAAATTCCCGTACAGAATCATTTAGTGGACACAATATAGCTGGCTCTACTCAGAACCTAGAATTACTCGGTGGAGCGGGAGCTTATAAAGGATTCCCGGGTGATTATATGTATCGATCTGGCAATATCATGTGGGATATCGAGCAAGGAATGTGGGGGATTATGAGAGTATACAGTGAGATTAATAAACTCTTACCCCCATTAGAAAAATAGTAAATTAGGGAGAGAAGAGAGTTTTCTTCTCTCTTTCTACATATACTATCAATAAAGGAGGTGAGAAAAGTGAAAATAGAAAATAGACGTAACGATACAAGTAGAGTAGGAGACCATATGCTAATAAATGATTTTTGTATTCCAAAAGCGTGTTGCCCTGACCGATTTCCTTCTCCAAAACTTCCTTCCCCGACCGACTGCCTTCCGCCCAATGAGTTAGAAAAAGTTCTTGAGGAAATTGAAGCTGCCAATGAACTACTATTGGATTTAGCATTAGATAGTGATCGATCGATAAATGAAACCTATCAAAAAGTTTTCGATGGATTAATTGGTATACGAGTTGAAATCACAAATGGTTTAGGGGAAACTGTCGAAGGAAAAGTCACTCTATCTGGATTTGATTTTGTGAGTCTTGAGGAAGAAGAATCTAGATGGCTTTACCCCTATAGTCAAATAGAAACCATTAAGCCTTATGGTCGGTTTGCAGAACCTTTCCATGAACCAGAACTAAGTCTAATAGACCCTTGCTTTCGAAGAGATTTAACGTTTCATTTCGGTGATGTCGTTTCCTCCTCGCCAGAGTTACTTCATTTATTTTTCAGAATTTCCTTAGATGTTTATTTGCTACTTTATGTAGAAAAACACGTACAAGTCAAGACGGATGAGTCAACAATTGAAGGAATTCTAGCAGATGTATATAAAGACTCTATTGCATTGGACCAACAAGGAGAAACAACTAGTATTCAAAGGGAAAAGATTTCTCTCATTACATTTAATAAAGAGTAGAATCAAAAACAGGGTTGTTCGAAAAGTCGTTTGAAATGACTTTTCGAACAGCCCTCTATTCATTTTAAAAGGTTCTGAAAACAACTGTTGATTTCCGTTTCAAGTGGACGATTTCCGCGGTCCATGAGCCTCCTGAGTCTAACCTGGACACGTTTATCCCGCTGGAGTTGCCACTTTCATTACAACCTCTAATGCTTTATTTTCGATTTGTAAACATAAAACAGGTTCTAATAAAAAGGACTTATTTAGCCCTGTTTTTGGCTTTTATAGAAGATTTTCGTTTTCACTAGGAGTAGAACCACATTTAAATTCTACAGTCATTATCTTATTGATTGGAATAATACAAGAGTCGCCTTTTTTATGATCTCTTTTTTCCGGTTCATCGAGTGTTTCACTTTCAGTTTGATCCGTGTCTTCGGTAGGTGCGTGGTTTTGTTCTATCAATAATTCAATGAAGTTAGACCCGATAAAGGCAATGGTTCCGATTATCTTTACCTCGTTATCTAGAACGATAGCTACTTGATGCCCTAATAGTTGACGAAGGCGATAATTAAGGCCGTCTGTTAATCCAGCCAAGTTAATTTGAAAATCTTTATTACATAAATCTCTACGACAACATGAATGACATCGGTTATGGCATCGATTACGGTGACTATCGCATCGGGATGTGCTGTTACAACAACATTCGCTCGAACATCCACATGTACAATTACGCTCTCTAGACTTTAGGCAATTACAGTCGGCTTTGTATGTTTCTTTCATAAACATCCTCCTTTCTATTTTACTAATATATGAGGTTATAACTTTGATGGATGATTGATAGACCCATTGTAGGAATAGAGAAACTCAAGATGTGTAGATATTGATGGCTTAGTCCCCACATGATCTTAACTGCAACGGCACTGAAAAAGTTAATTTATAATTTCTTAGCATGGGTAGGTGATTTCCGTTGCAGGCGGACGCGTTCCGCGGGGCGAGCGTCGAGCCTCCTCGTCCGCTTGCGCTACCTGCGGGGTCTCGTCTGTCTCGCTTTTCCCGCCGGAGTCGCCGCCTTCCACTTCAATCACTTGTATATATACCAAAGATAAACCTACTATTTTGATATTGATACATGTAAAATCTGTCCGTTTCGTAAAGGGTGTTATACAGAAGGGGCGAAAAGTAAGAACTATTCTGTGACCATAAATCGACAGAACATAAAGATCAAGAAGAGTAGTGAGGAATTTAAAGGGAAAGCGAAATTCCGCTATAAAATCGAAGTAAAAAATAGTGAATTGAAAGAAAGACACAGGTATGATGTAGTATCATATGCAGGTTTATTTGGTTTGCAGATGCAAGGAGCAATGGCCATAGAATTATGACCTTACTGAAGGAAGCAAAGTAAGTAATACGTAACGTAAATCGGGTACCTGTGTGAAAAAAATTTAGAATGCAATTGCATGAAGAATTCTATAAAATCTATAGGTAATGGGTTTCTTAAAAGTAATTTTGAATAGATGATCAATTTTGTAAATAGTCATAATTTAAGTGGTGCCACGACAAATATATTGAGAAATTTTGATAAACAATTTTGAAGTGTATTATTTTATTTAATAAATATCACCAGATACAATCATGAATAGTATCTAAATTCACAATGGGTGGGCACCTTTAGATGCTGAGCTGAATATATGCTGTTCGAGACTTATAGGTAATCCAAGATCAGCTAAATTAAGTCTACTAAAAGATAAGCGTCAAATAATTTTTCATATGATGCAACACTCGCTATCCTCGTTAAAGAAAGTTCAAAACCGAAGTGATAAATAGGTGAAACGGCTAGACGATTTGAAACATTTTTGTTTGAGATATTCTATGCTGCGCTCACTTCAAGCTAGGATTTTTCATACCTGTGTAAGACACAAATTGAGCGGCATTGGTGTCTTACATAGGTTCGGGAAAGTGAGTGAAACCCATCTTTCAAAGAACGCAGAATGATTCTTTAAAGTTAGCTACGAGCGGCCGGAATTTCATCTTTGGCAGCTTTTTTTCTAGGCAGTAAGTGTCCATTCTCTAATAACCCAAAATCAATGACCTGTGCACGTGAAGGTTGAAGGCGAGCGACGGACGCACACCCGCCGCAAGATTGCCTATCAGAAAGAAGAATCGTGATGTGACAAGGTCACATCACGATTCTTTTTACTCTCTAGGTTATGATGCAGTGGGTTTGCCGTTTATAGCGAGCCGGAAAGCATAGTCGATGCAGTGTTAGACTTCGTCACTCTCACTGCGCTCGTTTTCATGGCCATATTCGCAGTAAACCTCAAACGAATTATGACCTTACTGAAGGAAGCAGAGTAAGTAGTACGAAAGAAAAAGGCAACATTTCGTTCAAAATCGAACGAAATGTTGCCTTTTTCAATTTAAACACACTTACAAACTTTAAAAACGTAGGTTTTTCAGTGGCCTCAATCTGATATGAGTCAGAATTGGAGGTGTCTTCTGTTACTCCACCTAAAGCAGAGCTTATTTTCTCCTTAACTATCCTAGGAAACAGATCTATTTTTTTCTTTAATAGCAGTATACAATGTTTCTGCCTTAGTAAAAGCCCACTGAAGTGCCAAACCCTGAATCGCAATCCCGATAATGGATATGCCGGTTAAAGTCCAGATTGATATGGGGTCTTTAATTACAAATACTCCATGACCAAAAAAGAATAAATAACCAGATAAAACGAACAATGCGTCGTAATAAGTTTGGACAGAATTTTCTAGGAACCAAATAACCCAGGTCTCCGCAACCAATATAACGAGCAGTATGGATACTATTAAACTCACGGATTGGAAAGAAAGTTTTTTTACATATGGTGAAATATAATACTTTGTTATCGTTTTTATCCTAAAGAAATATAGTATCCGTACAATTCTGGCTGCCTGAAAGAATTGATCAAATGGAATGATGGCAATTACAAGAAAGGGATTTTTCTTTACAAAGTTCCACTTTTCCTTTGACGTTAGTAGACGAATGAAAAAGTCGATAAAAAAGACGCCCCATACTATCCAATTTATGGTCGAGTTATAAGTGTCTTCGGTCCAAAGGGTAACAAGGGTCAGCATAACAAGTAAAATCATTATGACCTCATATACTATTTTCATTAATTGTTGCATAATAAATCCCTCACATCTTACTCTAGTATATAAGAAAAGCAATAGAAGTGACCACCAAGTAGAAATTATCTCTTATTATTTTGAAATCAATTGTTACCTATACTAGTAAATTAATTGAAGGCATTTAAAATCAAATTGTGTACCTATTATGAATATTTCCTTCTGGATCGCACGTATTTGGATGCTAGAGATACACGGATAGGGAAAATGGGAATAGAAAGAAACGATGTATTTACCTATCAGTATGACTTGGGAGAAGATTGGCAGCACATGATAGAAGTGCACCACAGTTATCGATCGTTTGGTGGTCCAGTAAACAAGCCTATCCATCTGAGGATGTAGGAGGACCATCAGGATATAGCAGATACTTAGTCGAGCTAGCGGATCCGAACAGTGAGGACCATGCACAATCTTTAGGGTAGAGAGGTCCGTTTGATGCGAATGAGGTAAAGTCGATCGGACAAAAAGCTGAAAGAGAGGAGGGAAGTGCATGCATTGTCACTTCGAGCGTTTCTGGTTCGTTTAGAATTCGCTTCCCAGGGATAAAAACAATATAATTCAGTGTGTCGGTAATCGGGGATGAGATATTGGACCGCTATCCGTTAAAATGGAATGTAGCAGCCGGACACTTAGGTTAAGGAGTATATTTAATATATAAGGATCAGGGAGTAAGGAAAATAAAGGATTTAAATAAGAAATAAATCTCATGATAAAAGCAAAAAGAAAATCAGCGTTGGACCTTCCCTTTGCTCAGAAAAAATTACACAGAGATAATCTCTTCTCTATATATATCCAATTTGATTCACGCCAATAACACCTCTTCTTAGTACTGTTATCCCAATAGACTCATATGTAAATGAATTAAAATTAAAAGTGTCGACTTCAAAAGTAATGGGTTCAAATGATTCAATTTGAAATTTTTCATATTCAAATATGGATAAGCCGATTTCCTCTAATAACTCTTGTGAAAGCTGATAATCTTGATCCACAATTCCAAACATAGTGAATCCAGAATCAATACAAAATGAAATATAAGCTTTATACGAAGTGGAATAAGCGAAAGAACCAATTGTTGATCCAATAAAACTTCCTAACATAAAACCGAATACTGGGATTGTAATAAGACCCTGAGTAATGCCCCCTAAGATTAAAGAACATGCAGATACATACATGCTTCTTACCAAGTTATCAATAAGTTCTCCTTTTGTCATTCTGCCATTGGCTACAAAAAAAGAATTCTTAATTACATCTAATACTATTACTGTTACTACTCCGATTACTGCGGGATTTACAGTCTTTAGTGCTTCGCCCCATAATCCAGCTTTACAGGTAGTTGTTACTGCGGCAGCTATTGTTCCACGAATAAATCCTTCAGCACCACCTTCTAAAGCGGCAAATCCTAGTTTTTGAAACTGTTTTTCATCAAGTTCACCAGTCTTAATTAAGTTATCGATAGCTTTTAATATTACTGGGGCAGTCTTTAAGACAAGTGATATTGAAGCTGCAGTAAGACCCGCTTTAAAGGCTTCTTCCATTATATATTTGAATTTTACGAGTTCTTCTGTTGTAAGACTATGTTTACTAGCATCAAATTCGCCTTTTTTAGCTAACTCTGCAAGTGATTCTGATTCTTTTCTAGAAAGGGGGACCGATTTAGTTCTTTCCGATGTTTCTATTTTATCTTTCAAAAGCTCTAACGTATCTTCATATCGATGAACTTGTTCAGGTCTATTAATGCTCTCTTTATCAATTTTTCTTTCAAGCCAATTAATGGCATCTTGCATTTGATCCTTTGGAATGACTCTTACTTGTCCAGCATAAACAGGGTCATTTAGAAGTTGTATGTCATCATATCCTCGTTGTTTCATGAACTCATCTAATGACTGAAAAGATTTGTCGGCATTTATTGCCTTTACTTTATATTGAGTATATCGCTCAAATATGCTTTCAGCTTGTGCTTTGGCGCTACTTACCCCTGTATTATACGACTTCAAACCATATTCAATTCCGTTACTATCGATAACATCAGCTGAAGCGAAATTATTACTTCTAGCCACTGATGTTCGGATCGACTCTCCTTTTAGAGCAGCATCAATATTATGCGTACCTGAATGCCAAAATTCGGCGACATCACCTTGTAATACCGATGACTGCGTTTGAATACCTTGGAAGCCGTTGATGTCTGACTGGATTTTTTCAATCTCTCTATTAATAGAAGAAACGTATTCATTACCAGCATTTCCAGCAGTAGCACCTGTAAAAGCAGAGGTATGCTTATCGTAGAAATCATATCCTTTTATAAAAGAATTCATCTATTAATCCTCCAAAAAGGTATTTAAGGCAGTCATATAGAAGTGATAAACTGCCATATTGTATTGTTGTTTCATAATCTTTTTCTTAGCCTTCATATTTGAAATAATACCGAAAATAGTAATTGGATATATATAATTCAATAATAATACTATTTCTTTTATATTTGTTGGCTTCGTATTTAAATTATTGAGTTTGACTTTTTCTTCAAATTCCTTTTGTTGTTGTCTACAAAATTCATTGAAATTATCATACTCATCTTTTTTAAGTAATTTATCTTCGACATAAATTACAGCCTTGTGACCAAGCCAGCCATAATGTATCCCGTATTGATTCAATTTCTCTGTGATATTTGGAATGACTGATTTTGAAGACTTAGAAGTACCGATAAATATGATGTCTTGATCAGACGATATTTTCGCCTCATTATCAAGATAGTATTTCTCTTCCCAAACACTTGCAACAATAGAAGAATCTTTACTTCCAATAACCTCGTTTTCGGTATCGTCATTGGCGCTAATTAACTGGGAAAGCTGGTTTGCAAATACCTTCGTTTGGCTATCACATACTATAATTAATTTTTTCTTTTCTCCTTTAAACATTCTATTAACCCCCTGTTAAATTCAATGACTTAGTCTCTATTGGGAAACACAGGTTTCTCTTCTATTTCACCTTTAGTATCTCATCAAAGTCTGACCAATCAATTACTAGATTATCTTGACTAAAGTTAATTGTCGAAAAGTCATAAGACCACTGATTACTATAAAGCGATATGGAAGTCGGTGTACCCATTGCATCAATTACTTGTTGTTTTGTCGAATCAAGTGAAAAAGAATCACCTTTAGAATTACCTATAGTTACGTTCAGTTTTTTATCGAAATCTGTCCATGCAACTACTAAATCATTTTCATTAAAATCAATGGTTGAAAAGTCATAAGACCACTGATTGCTATAAAGTGATATAGAAGTAGGTGTACCCATTGCATTTAGGACTTGTTGTTTGGTTGAGTCCAAATTAAAAGTTGAGCCATTTACATTACCTAAACTTACATGTAACTTTTGATCAAAATCAGTCCAAGCTGTAACTAAATTTTGGTCATTAAATTCAATTGTTGAAAAATCATAGGACCATTGATTACTATAAGCTGAAATTGCTGTTGGTGTTCCCATAATATTTTCAACTTCTTCTTTAGTGGACCCCAGTGTAAAGAATTCATTGGAAGAACTCGAGTTATTTTTTACTGATTTGGATTCGTTTGTTTCAGGTGCCACCCAAGGTGAAGAAACATCATCATCACTATTACTCGATTTTTCTGGAGTTTCTTCTGGAATATCTTCAATTTCATCGATGCTATTAACTTCATTTTTACGAACTGTTTCCAAGGATGGTGTTCCTTGGGTTACCTTGGTTCCTGACGTCACTGGAGGAGTAATCGTGTTTTCAGGAATCGCTTCATGTAACACTTCAGAATAGTGAGTATTTGCTTCGTCATTAAAGGTATTAAAAGCTATAGAAGTTATTATTGAAATAATTAAAACAAAGCCCAATACATATAAAAAGGTAAAAGAGACTTTATCTTAATCCTATATTTATTATTAAACATAATTGGTTGTTTCATATGTGCATTATACTTCTCAAAAACTTTAGGTGAAGATAAAAAAACTGACTCAACACCTAACGAAGAGATAATGTTATTTACTTCTTCTAAAGTGAAAATTTTTTTAAAATTCCTTGAAAATTTTTTTGAAGACAACATTTTTTGAAACAAATTAGAGTTTAAATCATCTTTGAAATAATGATTCTTACAGAAATTATTCTTTTGTTGAGATGTCCATTCCAGAACTTCTGAACGACTTGAAAACTCTTCTAAAATTAGATTAGGAAATATTACAATGGATGAGATTGTTCGATAAATATCTTTTTGATTTAAATTAAATGATTGTAGAAACGAGTTTAACTCATTAATATAATTATCGGTTTGCTTTAAGGGATGCTTTTGTCCACTTTTTGTTAATATAGTTCCGTTTTTATTGAAGTTCTTTATGAATGAAGGTGACCAGTTTTTAACTTCGACAAAAAGAAAACCTAATTCCGGATCTATTATGAGGAAATCTGGTTTGTATTCAATAAAAATTGGATCCCAAATGACAGTTGAGCTAGCAGGGAGATTGTTTTCAAATGCGCTTAATACTTTTAATTCACCATCGTACCCTTTCTTCGTATTACCTATAGGAGAACCATTTAATAGATTTAATAATAATTGTTTCCTAAGAATCTTCGGCATTTTTTTCTCCATTCACTAAAATTGATATTAGGAATATTTTACTATAATTCAGCATAACTATCTCTAAAATTTTTCTTTTACTTCTAATAAATAGAAATTGCCTGGAAATGCACAGGTACCAAAAGGGGGGGAAAGTGCCACCCGCAGTCTGAAAAAGTAAACATGAGCAGGCTTTATCCTTACATCCTCAATCATGTTTATAATAGAAGGAAGAGAATGGTTGCTTTAGAAAGAGGTGCTTTTGTAGATGAAGGATTTTCAAGATTATGAACTGCTTGATGTTATGGGGGAATTATTTTCAGATGAAATTTCGATAGCTGTATCAGACGGTGAACACTATGTGTATTATCGTCCTAGCGTGAGAGTGGATTTGAAAATAAAGGCTGGTGATTTGGTGAAATCTGGTTCTCTTGCTCACATGGCGCTAACCTCTGGACAAAAGGTATCGGACTTCATCAACCGCGATGTGTTTGCGGTTCCATACCATGGCATGGCCGTTCCTTTCCACCGCGATGGACAAGTCGTAGGCAGTGTGACGGCCATTTATCCTTCGTTCACGGAAGGTAAGTCTGTCCTGATGGTGAAGACGCAAGACGGCTGGATTCCGGTGCCTTTTCCAGATGTGAAGTATTTGGAAGTGCGTGGGAAGAAAACGCATGTCGAAGCTAATGGAGTTTCGGGTACGCACCGCAATTCACTACAGACGTTTGAATTCATATTACCGCGAGAGTTGTTCGTTCGTTGTCATCGATCGTTTATTGTGAATGTCCACCATATCCGCGAAGTCTATCCAGACACGCATTCCACGCTCCTACTTTTGATGAATGACGGCACGAAAATTCCGGTGAGTCAATCGTACGCTAGCTATTTCCGGAAATTACTTGATTTCTAACGTCTGTTTCAGATAGGGATTTACCTGTTTCAGCGGGTAAATCCCTGTTTCCTTCCCTAAAACGCTATATCATGGCTTCGTTTGTTAGAATTATTAAAATAGTCATGAAATTGAATTGAGGTTGAGAACATGGAGACAAAACTGAAACGAATCAAGCATCCAGATTTAAAAGGACGCGTTGTTACGCCAGAAGAAGCAGCGTCTTGGATTACTGACGGTATGACACTCGGCTTAAGCGGATTCACGCGTGCGGGTGATGCGAAAGCGGTTCCATTTGCGCTCGTCAAGCGTGCCGAAACGGAGACATTTAAAGTAAACATATTTACGGGAGCCTCTCTCGGATCCGATATAGATACGGCCTTTGCAAAAGCAGGCATCGTAGGAAAAAGATTGCCATTCCAAGCAGATCCAGTCATGCGTGGAAAAATAAATGATGGAGACATGTTGTTTGTCGACCAACATTTGTCGCACACAGCGGAACTTATCCGTTCGGGAGTAATTGGTCCAATTGACTTCGCTATTTTGGAAGCGGTCTCAATTTCTGAAGATGGTTTTATTATCCCATCGACTTCAGTTGGAAACTCATCGATTTTTGCGAAACATGCGAAGAACATTATTGTTGAAATCAACATGGCACAGTCAGAAATGCTTGAGGGACTGCATGATATTTATGACCCGGGCAAGCAAGGTGAACGTAAACCAATACCGCTGATGAATCCGGACGATCGAATTGGCACAAAGGGAATTAAAATCGATCCTGCAAAAGTGAAAGGCATCGTGTTCACCAATCAGATGGACTCACCATCTACCATCATGGCTCCAGATGCTGAAACAAAGCAAATGGCAGACCATCTATTAGATTTCCTTCGTTCTGAAATCCGTACAGGGCGACTGACTGATAAGCTCGCACCGCTCCAGTCGGGCATAGGCTCAGTTGCAAATGCAGTACTACACGGCATGATTGATTCGGAATTTACGGATCTCGATGTCTACTCGGAAGTTTTACAGGATTCGGTTTTCGACTTGATTGACGCTGGAAAAGTGAAGTCGGCTTCTTGCTGTTCGATTACTTTATCAGAGGACAAGATGCATCAAGTGTTCAGTAACTTCGAGAAGTATCGTGACAAACTCGTCATGCGTCCTCAAGAGATTTCCAATCATCCCGAAATCATCCGTCGTCTTGGACTCATTTCTATTAACACAGCACTTGAGTTCGACATCTACGGAAATGTTAACTCAACGCATGTATCAGGTACGAAAATGATGAACGGCATAGGAGGCTCTGGCGACTTTGCCAGAAACGCACGCCTCGCAATTTTTGTCACGAAATCGATTGCAAAAGGTGGAAATATTTCAAGCATCGTTCCGTTTGTATCGCATGTTGACCATACCGAACATGATGTGGACATCGTTGTCACTGAGCAGGGCTACGCAGATTTACGCGGCTTGGCTCCACGCGAACGAGTACCGTTAATTATTGAAAACTGTGTCCATCCAATGTACCGAGCGCTGATGTGGGAATACTACGGGGAAGCTTTAACACGTGGCGGTCAAACTCCACATGTACTTGAAAAAGCATTCTCTTGGCATACGAACCTTAAGCAGCAAGGGACGATGTTACAGCAAGTTGAGCAGTTTGTTTAATTTCATTTAGTTGTAGAATTAATTGCAAGAAGATACCCCCATCCAATTTAGTATTGGATGGGGGTATCTTCGAGTATGTGTTTTTTATGTTTTATTCTATGACTGTTTCTATAATAAATGTTGGGGTACTCACACAATTCCTCGCATGAAAAATGCATGACATCATCCATATCTAATAAAATCACGTACCTATTATATTAAAGAAATAGATGTTCTGGATAAGAAGAAGTACTAATCACAGAACTTCCTATAGATGTCTTATACAGTAAGGAAGAGTGAGCACAACCCTTCTTTCAAAGAACGTAGAATGATTCTTGAAAGTTAGCTACGAGCGGCCTTATCTTCGGCGATACTTATTATAGAGTGTGGTACCAATCAAATCATCCAAAATTAATGAACTGTGCTCGTAAAGGTTGAAGGCGAGCGACGGAAGCACCCCCGCCGCAAGATTGCCTTTAAAAAAGAAGAATTGTGATGTGACAACGTCACATCACAATTCTTTAGTGTGCCCAGCATGGGCG